>QHXD01000067.1:0-13452 GCA_003223895.1 Acidobacteriota bacterium | reverse complement strand
ATTTCCGCCAGAGACTTGCCTCCGCGCCTGACGGAGGCGAACAAAATGACCAGATCCTGAACGGCCCCGGCCAGGACAACACCAAGGACAAGCCATAGCAAACCCGGCAGGAATCCGAATTGTGCCGCCAGCGTGGGACCGACCAGCGGTCCGGCTCCCGCGATACCGGCGAAGTGGTGGCCGAAGAGGACCCACTTGCTCATGGGGTAATAATTCTGGCCGTCGTAGTTGGTGTGGGCGGGCGTCGTGCGCTTCTCATCCAGACCCAGTACTTTGAACGCGATGAACTTGCTGTAATAACGGTAGCCGATCGCCAGTATGCCGAGAGCAAGCAGAATAACCGGAAAAGTGTTCACTAGTGGCCTCCAGGGATAGTTCCCTTCTACACTTCCCTGCAGGAACAAGTCAACAGCCCGTAAGGGAGAACGCGGGCTAAAGCGTTCACAGCCCTGAATTACAACCCCACCATTTTCGAGTAAACGGACCGCGCAAGACCGGGTTCCTCCGTGCCTTTGACGATAGCCCGGCCGTCTTTGAAAAGCGTGACTTCATAGGGAGGCGATGAACACTTGAGCAGAAAGTCGTTGAACTGAACCGGGCCGAAGGCAGCAATGGACTTGGATAGTTCGGCGAAGTCGATGTCCCCTTTAACGCCGGGGATCAACTGCACCGCATTTCTTCCGCAGAGCGTGATCGTGCGCAGTGGATTGCCGTCGAGGTATTCGAATTTCCCTTCCGAACAAACCGGGCACGTGGCCATCGAATCTTTGCCGACATCGATTCGCTGAAACCGATGCGACCAGACATCGTATGCGGTTAATCGAATCTCGTCGGGATTCAGGTGGCCCGTCAGAAATTTCAACGCCTCGGCGACTTGCATGGACGCGATGATGTGTGTGATCGGCGCAATCACACCGGCCGTTTCACACGTTGGCGACGTGCCGGGCGCCGGAAGGTTCCCAAGAAGACACCGCAGGCAAGGCGAAGCTCCTGGGATGACCGGCATGACAAGCCCGTAGCTGCCGACCGCCGCCGTATAAATCCACGGCTTTCGGTGCTTGGCGCAAGCATCGTTGATGACGAAACGTGTTTCGAAGTTGTCCAGGGCGTCGAGGACCAGATCAACATCGCTACAGTACTCTTCAATGTTGGCAGGATTGACATCCTCCACTCGCGCCTCGATCTCGACCGAAGAATTGATCCGGCGCAGCCTCGCTTCCGCGGCGGCGGCTTTGGGAAGATTGTTCCGAATGTCGTCTTCATCGAAGAGGGATTGGCGCTGCAGGTTCGACAACTCCACAAAATCGCGATCGATCAGCCGCACGAAGCCGACGCCTGCGCGGACGATTTGATCGGCCGCAACCGTGCCGAGAGCACCGAGGCCGACCAGCAGGACGCGCGCCGATGCCAGCCGCGCCTGTCCGGCTTCGCCTATGGGAGTAAATCGCGTTTGTCTGGAGTATCGGTCATCGAGGGGCAAGAGCGTCCATCTCCCGCTTAACGGTTTTATAAATCGCGTTCACCAGCGGTTGCATCTCGATCGTCATCGCCTGAGCCACAACGGTGTTGAATTCCTTGACGTGCTGCGGCAGCACGAAAAATGGAGCAAATCCGGCTTCTCCGAGAACCTGGTTCGCAAATACGATCGCGACGGTCAGGTTGCCGAATTCGAACGGCCAGATGTCCACAATTCTGGTGAGCAGGAGCGCCGCCCTTTCGATGGGGTGGATCTCAGAGATGCTTTCGGCCGTCAGCCAACCGAAAAAATTGTCGAGCGAACGGTCGATGAACTGAGGTTCGGGACAATCGTGGCCGCGATAGAGAGGCTTAACCACGCTCTGGCGCAGCTTACCCGCGCCCTCGCGTCCGCTGAAGAGAATCGTATGCATCTCAAGGAGGCCCGCCTTGGTCGTGTGCGGAACGGTACGGGCCTTCCCGGCATCGGAAGCTCCTTCCATCTGTTCGATGTACGCGTCCGCTTTTTCCAATACCGGAGTTGTGTCCAGGCCTTTGAGCTTCTCCAGATCGGCAAACTGGAGCCGTGTGCGAAGCATCGACTCGGAATAGATTGGAAGGTCTTCCGGCATTCTTTAGCCCGAACTTCTTACTGTAGCGGCGGTCATAGACCGCCGCTACAGCCAAATTCCACCAGGGTCCGCATACCCACACCGGACGGTCCTTTGGGCAGATACGGCTTCTCTTCATCGTTCCAGGCGATGCCGGCGATGTCAACGTGTACCCAAGGAGTATCGGCGACAAATTCCTGAAGGAACTTCGCTGCGGTGATCATCCCTGCAAACCGCCCGCCGCTGTTCGCCATGTCGGCGACAGAGCTTTTGATCATGTCCCGATATTCGTCATCCAGTGGCATCTGCCACATCTTCTCACCGGCGCGTTTGGCGGCAGCGAGAAATGAATCGGTGAATGGCTGCTGGTTTCCCATCACGCCGACACGGTAAGGCCCAAGCGCGATCCGGGCTGCGCCCGTGAGCGTCGCGATGTCGACAATGTGCGTGGCTCCCAGCTTCCGCGCATACGCCAGACCGTCGGCCAGAACGAGCCGGCCTTCGGCATCGGTGTTGATGATCTCGATCGTCTTGCCGGACATCGATTGAACCACATCGCCGGGCCGCTGCGCCCGGCCGCTCGGCATGTTTTCGGCCAGCGGGACTACAGCGACGCAATTGACCCGGGCTCGAAACAGGGCGAGGGTACGAAGGGCTGCCATCACGGTGGCGCCGCCTGCCATGTCGTACTTCATCTTCTCCATGCCGTCGGCCGACTTCAGGCTGATGCCGCCGGAATCGAAGGTAATCCCTTTTCCCACGTAAGCAAGGATGTCCGGGGAGCCGGAATCGCCCATGTACCGGAGCACGACGACCCGAGGCGGTTCGTCACTGCCCTGGCTCACACCGAGAAGCGCTCCCATCTTCAGCTCGCGAATCTCTTTTTCTTCCAGAACGTCAACCGTCAAACCCACGCTTCCGGCCATTTCCCTGGCGCGCTCGGCAATCTCCCGCGGTGGTTTCCGATTGGAAGGCTCGTTGATGAGGGCTCTCGCCCAGTTGATGGATTCTCCGATAACCGCGCCTTGCTCCAGTGCTCGCGGTTCGCCGCCTACGAAAACGACCCGCTCGACAGCAGGGCTGTGGTTGTTGGTCTTGTAGGTTTCGACGGAGAAGCTGCCCACGAGTGCGCCCTCCGCCATTGCGCGGAGATCACCTCCCGCGAACGCAATGCTTTTCGCTTTCTTCAATCGGCGCACTGCCGTTGAAGCGGCGCGCCGCCAGGCCTCGGAATCACCGGTTCTCGAGATTCCGATGAAGACGATTTTTTGTTTCCCGGGAAGAATAAGCGTCTCGAGTGGCTTCAGCGGAAGGTCGCCGCTCTCGAACAGCGGAGCTGCAGCCGCCGCAAAGCGCTGGTCGCAGCGCTCTGCGCCCTCGGGGATACCGATGACGACGGCCTCCGCTTCCAGCTCTTCGATCGATTCACAAATCTGGAATTTCATTTATTGGTTGTTGCGCACTATCGCGCTTACACTCACTCCGTTCGTGAAATCTATTTCCTGTCACTCAATGCTTGCCGTGTTTCCTTGTCGATCGTCTTCTGGCGCGAAACCTCGCGTTTATCGTGAACCTTGCGGCCCTTGGCGAGGGCCAGTTCGCACTTGAGGCGTCCTTCTTTCAAATAGACCCGAAGGGGCACCAGGGTCAACCCACGTTCGGTGGTGCGGCCGATCAATCGGTTGATTTCGGCTCGTCTCAGGAGCAGTTTTCGCGTGCGAAGCGGCTCGTGATTTGCGTAGTTGCCGTGCGAATAAGGGCTGATGTGGGCGTTCAGCAACCATACCTCGCCGGCTTTGACGATTCCATAGGCGTCTTTCAAATTGACCCGGCCTTCTCGTGCCGACTTGATCTCAGTCCCGGTCAGTACAATTCCCGCTTCAAACTTTTCGATGATTTCATAGTTATGAAAAGCCTGACGATTGACCGAGACGTCCTTCATTGCCTGGGCGGTTGCCCAGGCTGACCCGGGAAACCTGGATTCTGAAAGATCGGCGTTGTGTTTCCGAACAGACCATTCTGGCCATTCTGATTGGGAGTCCCGCCAGGGGCGGTTGGGCCCGGCATACCAAACGCCGGCTGCCCAAGCGGCTGAGCGCCGAAGAAGGGCGTGGGCATCTGCCCCGGCATCTGCTGGTTCGCGTTAGGTAATCCAGGTTGGTTTGCGCGCGGATTCGCTATAGGTCCGAATGGTGTCTGAATCACTGCCGGTTGTTGTGCCGGAGGAATCGGAGGAAAAGGCTGAGGAGGCTGCGGAGGCTGCATGTCCTGGATAAATGGCTGCTCTGAGACTTGTGGTGGAGTTGCATAGACCGGAGCCTGTTCCGACCCAGCGGCGGCTCCCCCTCCCTGGGACATCGCTGTGACGATGATTCCCTGCCCTTCGATCACCACGTAATCATAAGGTTGTCCCTGGAAGATCTTTTTGACTGCATCGTCGAAGCTAAGTCCTGAAAAACGAACACTTAAATTGCGATTGGCCAGCTCCGGAGGAACTTTGGACTGCATTCCGGTCGCTCGATCCAGGAGACGAAGCAACCGGCCCAGTGGAATAGCGTCAGCGGTGACAGACAGCTTATCGTCGATGACAGCGATTTCCGGCCCGTTTCCCGCTGCGAACACACCGGTTGCAAGGAATCCTGTCAGAATGAGTGCCCCAAGCCATGGCTTCATAGGTTTGCTCCTGGTTTAAAAGACAGCCTCTATTATAGCCCGGTTCAATTATGGGATGGTCTATTTCGCCCCCCGGCCGAGGAGTACGGCCGGCACAGTCTTCAGCAAAATTTTTAAATCCAACAGCAAAGACCAGTTGTCAATGTAAGTGAGGTCGAGTTTCATCCAGTCCTCGAAGCTGACTTCGTTGCGGCCGCTGATCTGCCAGAGGCAGGTTATTCCGGGCTTCATGCTGAGGCGCCGGCGCTGCCATCGCTTGTAGCGAGCCACTTCCTGAGGAAGCGGTGGACGCGGGCCGACGAGGCTCATGTCCCCACGCAGGACGTTAAAGAATTGAGGAAATTCGTCGAGGCTGAACCGCCGGATTAATCTTCCGATGACAGTCACTCGCGGATCGCTCGAAAATTTGAATACAGGGCCGTCCATTTCGTTCAGCGCCTCGAGTTCGAATCGCTGCTGTTCGGCGTTATTCACCATGGAGCGGAACTTGTACATCGTGAACACGCGGCCATTCAGACCGCAGCGCTGCTGTTGGAACAAGACCGGGCCGCGCGATGTAAGTTTGATGAGAATAGCTGTCGGAAGCATGATTAGAGGACCGGCGAGGCCGAGCATGACGCTGGACAGAATCACATCGAGAATGCGCCGGACGAACATCAGTGCTTCGTTTGTCGGCGTCGTGCTGAAGGAAAGGAGCGGGAATCCTTCCAGCTCGTGCAGTTCCATGCGTGCTATTGAATGAGGAAAGAAGTTCAAAACGACCCTTGCCGTGACCCCGAGTTCCTCGCACAAGAGGAACGTGTCGGTGAACTCGTTGAGACTTTCGCGCCCAGCCACGAGGATAAGTTCATCCACTCCTCCGGCCTCGAGGAGGGAGCGGACTTCCTCCTGTTTGAAAACGCCCACCAGTTTCAGACCCCACGCCCGGTGATTCTCGATCGTTTGCGAGAATTCGTGTGCTGCAGGCCCGCTGCCGATAACAGCGACGTGACGCACGTCGAGGGCTCCGTGCTTCTTAACTTTCAGCAAAACGAGTCGATACGAAACAAGAAGGATGTAATTGATTACCAGCGTAAACACTGCGACCAACCTGTTGGACGCATCTTGTCTAATGAAATACTGCAGAGCGGCCATGACCAGGCCGGCAAAACCTATCGCCTTAGAAAGGCGGAGAATTTGCCGCCAGGGCGGCAAGGCTGGTTCAGAATAAACTTGAAAGGCCGGCAGCAGAATGGCCCATGTTGGAAGGATGATTGCAAGGATCCACAGGTAAATCCGAAAGGACATGAGGGTGTGCCCTTCCACTTCGAACAACAACCGAAAGCGGTAAGCCAAGAAGAAACTCGCCGTCGTCAGAGCCAGATCCGTGACCCACTGACTTGCGGCGAAGATTCTTTTCCGTTGGTCAATCATGATGAATGCGCATTATAGACTCAAAAGCTTGTTAGTCACCGTTGTTGCTGTATTGGCCATCGGCCTTCCGGGATGCAGCGCCAGCCGCCAGGCATATAAGAGGGGAAATCGGGCCGAGATCGTCAAAGACTTCGACACCGCGATGGCTCAATACAAGATCGCGCTGGATCAGAAGCCTCAAGACATCGAACGTCAACTCAAGTACGCGCAGGCACGCCACAACGCCGCCCTCGATCACTTCGAGAAGGGACGACGGGCCGTCGATAAGAAGGACTACGAGACGGCGAAAGCTGAATTTGCCCGCGTCCTGGAGCTCGATCCCTCCCACGTGCTCGCCGAACAGCAACTGGCCAAGATCAATGAAATTCTGGCGAATCGCGGCCGGAACCAGCCTGAACCTGAAATCCAGTTCGATCGGCTGCGCGCTGTAACTCGAACCGATCCGAGCGTGCAGTCCCAGCTCACACCCAAGATTACCGGGCCCATCGACATCCACATGAATCAGGACAGCAGGGTCGCCTACGAAAGCGTCGCGGAGCTGGCGGGCCTGAATGTGATTTTCGATCCTGACTTCCGGGGCACCCGAATCCAGGTCGAGCTGAACAAGGTGGACATCTACGAGGCCCTCGACATCCTGTCGTTGCAGACACGATCCTTCTGGAAGCCCGTCAACAAGACCACCATTCTCGTCTCACCCGACAACCAGACCAAGCGGCGTGATTACGATGAGCTGGTCCTGAAGACAATTTATTTGAGCAACAGCGTCACTTCGACAGAGATCACGGAAGCAATCACTGCTTTGCGAACTCTTCTCAACATGCGCTATCTCGCGCAAAGCACGTCCATGAACGCGATCGTTGTCCGCGACACAGCCGATCGCATCGCCATCGCCGAGAAGATCATCGAAGACCTCGACAAAGCTAAACCGGAAGTTGTCGTCGATGCAACGCTACTGGAGGTCGACCGAAACGTAGCGCGAACACTCGGAATCGTGCCGCCTCAGGGAACCGCACTGACATTCACCGCGCCGGGCACCAGCACAACCACGACCGCAGGTGGCACTACAACTGCGGCGAATAACACGGTGCAACTAAGAAACCTGGAAGCGATCAACAGCGCTAATTTCTCATTCAATATTCCCGACACTGTTGCAGCGTTCCTGGCCACGAGCAGCGCCACAAAGCTGCTTCAAAACCCGCGCGTGCGCGCGACGGACGGAAAACTGGCTTCCATCCGGATTGGTTCCCAGATCCCGATCGCCTCAGGAACCTTTCAGCCGGCATTTGTCGGGGCCACAGGCACGCCGGTGGTCAACTTTCAATTCGTCGATGTGGGTGTTAACCTCGATATCACGCCAAGAGTGCTGCTCAATCGTGAAATTTCGATGACCGTGATGGTTCAGGTTCGAGCACTCGCCGGAGATCGAACCATCGCCGGTGTTACGCAACCCGTCCTCACCAACCGTCAGGTTCAGCACGAAATCAGGCTTGTAGAAGGCGAAACCAACATTCTTGGCGGAATCATCACGGACACGGAAGCAGTGTCGCTCAACGGCATTCCGGGTCTGAAGGACATTCCTATATTGAAATATCTGTTCGCTCAGGAGAGAAAAACGCGGGATTCGACCGAGATTATCATCATGCTGACACCGCACATTGTTCGGATGCCCGCCCTCACCGAAATCAATATGCGTGGCCTCTATACGGGTTCTGAAAGCTTCCCGCGTCTGAGGAACAGTCCGCTGGTTCCGGGCATTGGCACGCAATCGGCGCCGACGGGTCAGCCTCCGGCTGTCACTCCGTTGCCGCCGGGCGCGCCCGCAACACCGCCTGCCGGGGCACCGCTACCGCCTGCTCCCGGCCCGCCGCCGCCGGCTGGGGCCGCAGCGGCGCCGCAACCGACGGATGCCTCGGTGGTCTTCACGCCATCGCCCTTGACGCTCGCTCCGGCGGGTCAAACGATGCTCGGCATCACGGTTACAGGCAACAACATCTTTGGCTCAGACCTGGTCCTTTCCTACGATCCCACGTCGTTCACTATCCGTGAGGTTCGAGAGGGCGGATTCCTCAGCCGTGACGGACAGCAGGTCGCTATCGTCCAGAGAGTCGAGTCGGAAAGGGGCACCGTGCGGATTTCGCTGGAAAGACCTCCCGGTGCTGCAGCTATTTCCGGAACCGGCACGCTGGCCGTACTGGTCCTGGAACGCGGCGCTCGAAGCGGCGAGTCGACGATGCGCGTGACGGATTTCCGCATCCGAGACGCGGCGCAGACCGTCCAAGTAGGAAGAGCATCGGAGGTCCGCGTTATCGCGCCATGAAAGTTGGCCCAAGGCTGGGAATTAAAGGTTTTACTCTGATCGAGTTGCTGATTACCGTGATGATCATCGGCATCCTGACAGGGCTGGCCGTGCCACTGGCCAGAAATTCGATTAAGAGAGAGAAAGAAATCGCACTGAGGCAGGCGTTGCGCGACATGCGCACGGCGATCGACAAGTACAAGGAGGCATCCGATAAAGGCCTCATTCAGGTGAAAGTCAATACGGACGGCTATCCGGAAAAATTGGACGTCCTCGTGGACGGCGTACAGATAGTCGGCGCGGTGGATAAAAAGCTCAAATTTCTTCGCCGCGTTCCAATCGATCCGATGACGAACACGACGGAGTGGGGCATGCGCTCCTATCAGGACGATCCGACTGCGTTTTCCTGGGGCGGACAGAATGTGTTTGATGTTTTTACGAAATCCAACGGGATTGCGATGGATGGAACGAAATACAAGGACTGGTAACGGCGTGATGGGCCCGACGCTGAAAATAAAAGGGTTCACTCTCCTGGAACTGATGATCGTGATCACGATCATCGCGATATTGGGAGCCGTCGCGATCCCGATGTACCGGGCTGTCGTTCTCAACGCAAAAGAAACTGTGTTGAAAGACAACCTTCGGGAGATACGCCGCGTGATCGATCAATACACGGCCGACAAGAAGAAGTCGCCTCAGTCGCTTCAGGATCTTGTTGACGCCGGCTATTTCCGCCAGCTCCCGGAGGATCCGATTACCAGGTCCAATTCGACGTGGCAGGTGGTGAGCGATTCGTCCATCAGCTCACCGGAGCAGACCGAAAGCGGCATCGTGGACGTCCACAGCGGATCGACGGCGATCTCCCCCTCGGAGGGTACGCCTTACAACCAGTGGTGACCTTTGTGTTTTTATAGGGTCAGCGAAGATCGTCAGGCGAGGGTATTCCCCTCCTGGAACAGGAGGGGTGGCTGCGCCATTAAGAAAAAGAGCCCGTTCCGAAACGGCGCAGACGGGGTGGTCAGAGCGGCGCGCCCACGTTTTCGCCGAACTGACCACCCCGGCCGCGCTTTCAAAGGAGGCTTCGCGCCATCTTCTTGATGCGCGTCCACCCCTCCTGTCCCAGGAGGGGAATACCCTCGGTTGTGCTTTTGTGTTTTATTCACCCAGTCCCAGGCTCCGAAGCGTCTCCGGGTCATCGCGCCAATTCTTCTTCACCTTTACATGAAGCTCCAGGAAGATCTTCCTGTCGAAGAATGACTCCATTTCCTTCCGAGCCGCCGTCCCGACTTCCTTCAGCTTTTCCCCACCCTTGCCGATAACGATCCTCTTTTGCGAGTCCCGCTCGACATAAATGCTCGCATAAATCCGATAGAGGTTTCCCTCCTCTTCGAACCGATCGATCACAACCGCAGTCGAATGCGGCAATTCCTCTTCCGTAAGGACAATCAGTTTTTCGCGAATCATCTCGGCCGCGATTGTCCGCTCCTGCTGGTCGCTGATTTGATCCGCCGGGTAGTACATCGGGCCTTCAGGCAGGTATTTGAAGATCACGGCCAGCAGGCTTTCGACGTTGTCTCCCTTGAGCGCCGATATCGGGATGATCTCGTCGAAATCAGCCAGCTTCGAATATCGGTCGATCATCGGCAGCAGGTTCTTCTTCTCGATCCGATCGATTTTGTTCAGTAAGAGAAACTTCTTCGATGACACCGGCTTCAACAGTTCGAGCACGAATTCATCGCCGCGGCCAAAAGCGGCGGAAGCATCGACGATAAGCAGAATAATGTCGACGTCCGACATTGACTCCCGGACGGATTTCATCATCCTCTCATTCATCCGATGAATGGGTTTGTGAATCCCCGGCGTGTCGAGAAATACCGCCTGACCTTCCGGCCTCGTCACAATACCCTTCACGACATGCCGGGTCGTCTGCGGCTTGTCCGTAACGATCGACACTTTTTCTTCAACGAGACGATTGAGGAGAGTGGACTTTCCGGAATTCGGACGTCCGATGATGGAAGCAAAGCCGGACTTCATCGTTCGGTTAGTCTAACTGGTCATTCGCTTGGGAACTAACGGCTTCAGGCGGAGGCGGTGCACGCGCCGGCGGTCCGCGTCGAGGACTTCGATTTCGACACCGCCGTGTTCGATCTTCTCGCCGGGCGAAGGCAGCCGGCCAAACAACTCGACGACGGCGCCGCCAACCGTGGTGCATTCGGTTTCGGCGACCAGGGGCACGCCGAGTTTTTCTTCGACGACGCCAAGTTCCAGGCTACCGGGGACGACGAATACGCCTTTGCTTTCCTCCACCACCTTTTCGACGTCGGTTTCCGACTCGTCATGGATCTCGCCGACAATCTCTTCGATAAGATCTTCCATGGTGATCAGGCCGGAGATGCCGCCGTATTCATCGACCACGAGAACCATCTGGTCGCCCTTCTCCTTCATCTCCTGCAGCAGGTCGTCTACGGGCTTGGTCTCCGGAACAAAGGAAACCGGCTTGACCATCAAGCGAATGCTCTCGGTCCTTTCGCCCTTTTGCCAGACCCGAAGAAGGTCGCGCTCGTGAACGAGGCCTTCGATGTTGTCCAGATCGTCGCGATACACGGGAATACGTGAATGACGCTTGTTGACGATCAACTGGAGCAACTTGTCCACTGACGAATTGATGTCCGCAGCGATGATCTGTGTGCGCGGCGTCATCAATTCGCGGGCAACCTTGTCGCCGAAATGGACGATCGACTGGATCATCTCGCCTTCGTCGTCTTCGAGAATTCCCTCTTCCTGGCCGGCATCGATGAAGGCCTGTATTTCCTCTTCCGACGTGTCTTCTTCCTTGGGGGGCTCCATTTCCTCTTCCCAGCGGTGGAAGTAGTTCAGCGCGGCCATCAGCGGACGCGAGAACGGACTGAGCATGAGATGAGCAAGCTTGAAAATCGGGAAAAGCCTCAAAAGGACAATCTCGGGGCTCCGCATGGAGATGATTCGTGGAAGCAGGTGCCGGAAAATCAGCATAACGAACATCGTCACGGCCACGGTGATCAGCACCGAGGCGACGTATCCGATCGGCCTGCGTTCGAGCGCGCCGAACAGAAGCACGGCACCGAAGACCAGCAGCATCTGGATCACGATGTGGATCGACATCAAGACTTCGGCGCGGGTCTCCAGCGATGCGGCAAGAGAGGCAACGGCTTTCGCTTTCGGGTGATCGAGAAGCCGGCGCACGGAAATCTTGGTCACGCTGGTGAACGCGACGTCGATGATCGACATCACGAGAAGGGCCGTAATCAACAAGGCCCCAATCAGAATCTCAGTTCCGCTCAGCACTGGAATCTCCGCCTCAGGCGGCGCTCGAATGCCTTCATCTCTCCCTGGTCAGTTTCGTGGTCGTACCCCATCAAATGAAGCAGCCCATGCAAGACAAGGCGCTGTACGTTGGTTTCGAAAGTAAGCTTGTTTGATTTGAGCGCCTGATTATACGCAGTCTCTGAGGATATCAGAATATCGCCGAGATACCCATTTTCGCCCGGAAACGAGAGCACGTCCGTTGGCTTGTCCAAACCCCGATAGTCGCGGTTGTAGCGCCGTATGTCCTTGTCTGTGATAAAGACCACCGAGAACGATGGGTCGACAAGGCCGAGCGCAGGCACCAGTATGGACAGGAATTTCCGGACCCTCGTACCGTTTATGGCATGCTTTCTCTGCTGGTTGATGACGAGGTAGTTAGGCCTCGCCATTCGTCGTTTGTCCGAACTGAAGCGGCTGCTGGCGCAGGATACTCTGCGTGGTATAGGCCTCGTAAGCTCTCACGATGCGCCGCACCAGGGGGTGCCTCACCACGTCTCGCTCATTGAAGTGGACGAACGCGATTCCGTCAACGCCCGAAATCACGTTTCGGGCTTCTATCAATCCGGACAATTTGCCAACCGGCAGGTCGATCTGAGTAATGTCACCCGTGATGACCGCTTTGCTGTTGTAACCGATCCGCGTGAGGAACATTTTCATCTGTTCCTGGGTAGTGTTTTGAGCCTCATCAAGAATGACGAAAGAATCGTTCAGCGTGCGGCCGCGCATGAATGCGATCGGCGCGATTTCGATGATGCCTCGCTCGAGGTTGCGGTCCACCCGCTCCACGTCGAGCATCTCGTATAAGGCGTCGTAAAGGGGCTTCAGATAGGGATCGATCTTTTCCTGCAGCGTTCCCGGAAGAAAGCCCAGCCGCTCCCCCGCCTCGACCGCAGGACGGGTGAGAACGATTCGGTTCACTTTCTTTTCCAGCAATGCACGGACGGCCATGCTGACCGCCAGATACGTCTTGCCCGTGCCGGCCGGCCCAATACCGAAAACCATGTCGTACCGCTCGATCGCCTCGAGATAAAGTTTCTGGTTCAGCGTCTTGGGCGAGACATTCCGCTTTCCGATTTGAAGAGTCTTCGACGTGGAGACCACGCCGCGAAGACTTTGTGTCGTATCTTCCGAAATGATCCGAATGATCGATTTCAAGTCCCCGTTCGCAAACTTCACGCCTTCGGCGCGCAACTGGGAATAGTCCTGAACGAGACGTTCCACAAGCTGAACGTTCGTGTCTTCGCCGTCAATCGTTAAGTTGTTTTCGCCGTCGATGTGAACCTGAACTTTAAGGAGGGACTCGAGATACTTGATATTACCGTCGTGTGTTCCGAAGAACTCGGCGATCCCGTCGCCGATCCGAATGCTTTTTTTCATCCTGACTTTTGTAAACCTGGACTGGATTATAGCACCCCGCACTGTGCTATTATTTCGGTTTTTGAAGGAGATAAGATGGCAAACCATCCGTCCGCACTCAAGCGGTATCGACAGAGCCAGCACAGGCGCCTTATCAATCAGATGAACCGGCACAAGCTGAAGACCCAGATGAAGAGATTGCGGGCTGCGATTGCAACCGGCAAAGCTGCTGACGCCAAAACACTTCTCCCGGAAACCTTCAGTTTGATCGACAGATCCGTGCAGAAGGGCGTTATCAAGAAG
>QHXD01000505.1:7072-11395 GCA_003223895.1 Acidobacteriota bacterium | reverse complement strand
AGACCTTTCCAGACACGCGAAGTTTCGTTATCTGGTCGATGCAATCGCGGATCCGGCGGAACCCGTCCGCGTGGATGCCGTGCGCGCGATCGCGCAGATGGAAGGTGACGACGGCGCATTGCTGCTGCGACTGAAGGCCCGAGTGGGCGACTCTAATTTCCGAGTTACGGGTCAGGTGTTGGAATCGATCATTAATGTTGAAGGAGAGCAGGGGGTCGCGTTCGTGCGCGGATTTCTGGAATCCGAACACGACGAGGTTTGCGAGGAAGCCGCTTTGGCTCTCGGCGCGTCGCGACTGGCAGCCGGCTTTGCTGCGCTTAAAGAAGCTTGGACCCGGGGACGAAACAAACCTCGGGGTGAAGTGTTCCTCCGGGCAATTAGCGCCGCCGGATTGCCGGAGGCCATCGATTTCCTGGTGACATTGATTAGAGAAGGTTTACAACGCGAAGCCGATGCCGCGGTTCGAGCCCTCGAGTTGTACTCCGGTTCGGAAGAAATTGAGGCAAAAGTGCATGACGCCCTCAAACAGCGGAAAAATCGCGAGTGAAATAGTGAGATAATCACCCGCGCATGAACAACCGGAAACAGCCGCCCAATGCGGGTTTGTTCGGCCTGCTGAAGCCCTACTCGAAGCTCATAGTCACACTCATCGCTTTCACGATTTTCGGCAATGCGCTGAATCTGGTGGTGCCGAGGATCATCGCCCATACCATCGACAGCTACGGACAGCCCACATTTGTTCTACGGACTGTCCTCATCGAGTTCTTTCTGGTGGCGGCCGGCATCTTCACTTTTGCGTATCTGCAGAGTGTCGTCCAGACCTACGCAGCAGAAAGCATCGCGCGGGACCTGCGCACCAAACTGGTGGCAAAGATTTCCGTGCAGGACCACGCGTATATTCAGCAGGCGACTCCAGCCCGCCTTCTGACGAACCTCACTTCGGATGTGGATGCCGTGAAGACATTTGTCTCTCAGGCATTCCCTTCGATGATCTCATCGATATTCCTCATCATTGGAGCCGGAATACTCCTGCTCTGGATCGACTGGAAACTTGGACTGGTTGTTCTGGCGGTTCTTCCCATCATCGGCGCGACGTTTTACGTGGTGCTCGGGAAAGTGCGAAAGCTCTTCAGGAAATCTCAGGAAGCGATTGACTGGCTCAATAAGGTCATCAACGAAAGCATTCTGGGATCTGCGCTCATCCGGCTGCTTAACTCTCAGCATTACGAATATGAAAAGTTTCTTGCGGCAAACACGGAAGCCCGCTCGATCAGCCTGAGCATTCTGCGTCTGTTCGCGAGTCTCATTCCGGTGATTATTTTCTTCACAAATGTCGCAACACTCATGATCCTGACGCTTGGCGGCCGC
The DNA here is from genome assembly GCA_003223895.1 of Acidobacteriota bacterium. GTDB lineage: Bacteria > Acidobacteriota > Terriglobia > 20CM-2-55-15 > 20CM-2-55-15 > 20CM-2-55-15. The sequence continues at coordinate 10,027 of QHXD01000505.1, read as the reverse complement.
TTCGTCATCAACGGGTCCATGACATTAGGCGACTTCACCGCTTTCAACAGCTATCTGGCGATTCTGATCTTTCCTGTGATCATCATCGGCTTCATGAGCAATATCATGGCGCAGGCAACTGCGTCGTACCAACGGATGTCACCGATCCTCGAGGCTCCCGAGAGAAAACATACGGGCGAGATCAAAGCCGATCTGCAGGGCGACATTTCTGTGCGTGGCGTCAGCGTGAGTTTTGGGCAGAAAGCGGTGCTCAAAAATGTGTCGCTGACTGTAAATGCCGGGACGCGCGCAGCGGTTATCGGCCCGACGGCGGCGGGAAAGACGCAGCTTCTGTACCTGCTCACCGGGTTGATCGAACCCACGTCCGGAACAGTGGAGTACGATGGCCAGCCGATCAATCAGTATGAGAAAACCAGCCTGCATCAGCAGGTCGGCTTCGTGTTTCAGGACAGCATCCTTTTCAATCTGACGTTACGCGAGAACATTGCGTTCAGCACCACGGTAAAAGATGAGGATCTCGAAAAGGCCATTGCCACCGCGGAGCTCAGAGACTTCATCGATTCCCTGCCCCAGAAGCTCGACACTGTTGTCTCGGAGCGAGGTACCAGCCTTTCCGGAGGACAAAAGCAACGCATCATGCTGGCCCGCGCCCTGGCGCTGAATCCGCGCGTGCTGCTGCTCGACGATTTTACCGCGCGGGTGGACACAACGACGGAGCGGAAGATTCTGGAAAACGTTCACAACAATTATCCGGGCATTACGCTTCTTTCGGTAACGCAGAAAGTGTCGTCGGTTGAAAACTACGATCAGATTGTTCTCTTGATGGAGGGAGAAGTATTGGCGTCGGGTACCCACAAACAATTGATGGAAACGTCGCCGGAATACGTGCAGATTTATGAGTCGCAGCGCAGCACCAGCCACTACGAGCCTGTACACGCTAAGTAAGACCGCCCACCAGGAGTCGAAAGCCGGCTTCGTCACCGCGCTCAAGCGGCTCTGGCCTCTCACGGCAGGAGAGCGCCGCAGCGTGAGGACGGCGTTTATCGCTATCTTGATCAGTTCCGCAGCCGCGCTCCTGGCCCCGTCGCTGGAGTCCTGAGGTCTGCCGCGCTCCTCCTGGGCATCTATATTTGCGGATTCTTCTCCAACTATTTTCAAACCCAGAGAATGGGTGTCGTCGGCCGGACAGTGCTGTTCAATCTGCGAAACCGTGTCTTCCTGAAACTGCAGGACCTGCCCGTCGCTTTTTTCAATGAGAACAAAACGGGCGACCTCATTTCGAGAATCAATAACGACACCGACAAATTAAACTTGTTTTTTTCGCAGGGCCTGGTCCAGTTCGCCGGGAACCTCTTCCTCATGATTGGCGCGGGAATATTTCTGGTCAGCCTCAATCCGCCGCTTGGCATGGCGGCATTGCTGCCGGCGCTTGGCGTGCTCGTCGCCACGCGGCTGATGTCGCCGTGGGTCAAAAAGAAGAACGTCATGAACCTGCAGTCGCTCGGAGGAATGAGCGCGGAGATTCAGGAAAGCCTGAACAACTTCAAAGTCATCGTTGCATTCAATCGTCTGGACTACTTCCGAAGGAAGTTTGATGGCGCGAACCAGAAGAATTTTTCGTCGGCCGTCGGCGCAGGCCTTGCGAGCAACCTGTTCATGCCGATTTACGGACTCGCTCAGTTGATCGTTATTGGATACGGCATTTATCTGATCGCGGCCGGAAATCTTACGATCGGATTGCTGATCGGATTTGTACTCTATATCAACAGCTTTTACATGCCGTTGCGCCAGATCGCTGCGCTGTGGTCGTCTTTACAACTGGCACTGGCCGCGCTCGACCGCATTTCCGAAGTGCTGGCACTCGAATCGAATATGCCGGTCAGCGCAGCCGGGCGAACGCCGTCACGCTCGGTGCTGAAGTTTGAAAACGTCAAGTTCAGTTATCCCGGCGGCAAAGAAGTTCTGCGGGACACCAGCTTTACACTGGAAGGCGGAAAGACGTATGCGCTGGTGGGACCAACCGGCGGAGGCAAGACGACCACGGCATCATTGATGGCTCGTCTGTACGATCCAACCAGTGGAATGGTATTTCTCGATGGCAGGGACATCCGAACCTACAAGCCTGACGATCGCACGAAGAAGATCGGCTTCATTCTACAGGAGCCTTTTCTGTTCACCGGGACGGTGCGCGACAACATCGTCTATGGCAACGAACGATATCGGAATCATTCCAGCGAACAGCTCATCGAGGTTTTAAGGGAGAACAGCCTCGGCGATCTCCTTGGGAGATTTGACCAAGGGCTGGATACGAAGGTCACATCGAGCGGAGACAGCATCAGCCTGGGGCAGAAGCAGCTCATCGCTTTCATGCGTGCAGCCCTGCGGAATCCTGACCTGCTGATCCTCGATGAAGCAACCGACAACATTGACGCCGTAACGGAGCAATTGCTTCAGGGAATTCTCGACAAACTGCCGCCCTCCACGACAAAAGTCATCATTGCTCACCGCCTGAACACCATCGCGAATGCCGACGAGATTTTCTTTGTGAATTCCGGAGAGATCATTCCTGCAGGGTCGATGGAGCAGGCCGTCGATATGCTTTTGCTTGGAAAGAGAGAAAGCTGACGACGCCATCCCAACCGTGACTTTTGGCCTCTTTTCAGCGTTTATATAGATGATGGAGCAAGAACGGCTGCTGATCGAGGCCGCGCAGAAGGATCCACGCCGCTTCGCCGAATTGTACGAGACGAACTTTGAGCGCGTGTACGCGTTCATTGTCCGTCGTGTGCAGGACCAGACGGACGCGGAGGACCTGACCTCCGAGGTCTTTCAGCATGCGATGGCGAACCTCTCCAGGTTCGAATGGCGAGGCGTGCCGTTCGCCGTTTGGTTGTACCGGATTGCGGCCAACACGATCGCGGACCGGGGGAGGCGGCTCTCGAAGCACAACGCCGA
>QHXD01000505.1:0-6812 GCA_003223895.1 Acidobacteriota bacterium | reverse complement strand
ATCGGGCGATCCGCGCCGGTGCCGAGTCCATCCATCCGCCTGCCGACCAGCCTTATGGTGATCGAAGCGGCGGCGTTACCGATGCGTGGGGAAATCAGTGGTACATGGCGACACCGCTGTAGCCCATCATCCGGTTCAGGAGCGCATGATGACTTTGAGTCCGCGTATCTCTCTTCACTTTAACGGTCAATGCGAGGCCGCGTTTAAGTTTTATGCACGGTGTTTCGGCGGGAAAGTCGTATTCATGCTCAGGTGGGGCGATTCGCCCATGGCAAAAGAAGCGCCGCCGGAATGGGGCCAGAAGATCCTCCATGGCAGGATCACAGTTGGCGATACCGATTTGATAGGCGCTGATGCCCTTCCCCAGCAGTATGAACAACCGAAAGGTTTCTCGGTGCTGCTCAACATGGACGACCCAGTGGATGCAAAACGCCTATTTCACGCGCTGGCGGAAAACGGAACCGTGCGATGGCACGGCGGGCTTGTCGATCAATTCGGCGTGCCCTGGGAGATCAACTGCGGAGAAGCGCAATGACGGCCGGCACGAAGACGAAGACCAGCCGCTGATTACGCGAATTACGCGGATGCAGATGTGAGGCTCAATGGACAGCTTGCACTGCATCCGCGTAATTCGCGTAATCCGCGGCTGGTCCCCTTACCCTTCCGCCGTCAGCCGCGTCTATGCTGAGAAATGCGGGAGCTAGTGAACCGCGATGGGCGCCACTGTGGATCCAGTCGCGCCCTTCAGTTTCAGCGGCTCCAGGATAAAGGCGAATTCGTTAACGCGTTTTGCCGCGAGTTCATCCAGCTTCAGGCTTTCGAGTATGTGGATGCCGTTTATCGCGAGGAGAATCTGATGCACCGGGGATCCGATCTTTGGGTCGGGATTTGGGTTCACTTCCACCGACCAGTTGTCCGAACCGATGAGCATCGGGTTTTGTTTCGCAAGCCATTCTGCAGCCGCAACGCCAATGCCGGGGTCGGTTTTCATATACCGGACGTTATCCTTGCCCCATAGCTTTCCCCAGCCGGTGTTGACGATGACGGCGTCGCCCGCCTGGAGCGTCAGGTTCTGGCGCTTCAGTGCATTCTGTAAATCCTGCACGGTGATTTCGTAGCTGTCCGGCAGCATTTCGACTCCCTTGAGAGCAGCTACGTCGATCAGCACGCCGCGGGTCATCAGAGCGCCCACCTTTTCGATGCCCAGCCTCGTGAAACCGTTCCTGGTGGCGATCTGGTCCTGCTTGAAGCAGTTATAGAAACCGTTGTCGATGCCTTGGTGGCTGAAGCCATCGAACTGCGTACCCACCTGACCCAGCTCTCCGATCACCATCTCCTCATTGCTTATGCGGCGATTCGACTGCGGCAAAACGTTCGTGCGCTTCGTCAGAATGCTCAATTGCCGGCCTGGAAAGAAGGGCATGGCAGCGGGATCGAGAACCTGCCCCAGTTCAATTACTTCGCCCGTGCGAATCAGTTTCGACGCCTTGAGTACCTGCTCCGGTTTCATGAGGTTTCCGGAGCCGCGCTCATCGCCGGCGCCCCACTTCGAAGGACAGCGTTGGCTTTCGGCAGGGGGATTCCAGGACTGCGCGGTCGCTACACGTGCGACGAGCAGCAGAACAGGAACGACCGTTGTGATCAGGGATCGCATCATAGTGGCTCCTTTGGAAGTAGTGCAGGCTTTTTAGCGTTTGTATTTGCGCTGCAACGCCGCAACAAAGCCCTCTTTCTTCAATTGTTCGATGATTCCGATATCAACGTAATCCTCTACCCTCGAGCTGCCCCCCGGCGGAAAATTCGCGATGACGTTTTCCGCGGCCTTGCGTATTGGCTCGATATTGGCTGGAGTCTGCAGTTTGAAATCTTTATAGCTGACCTCGAGTATCTTCGGATCGGCGACCCTGGTCTCACGCGCTAATACTTCTTTCGCCAATTTCTCGTTCGACAACGCGAGGTAATTGCCTTCCATGGTGGCCTTGATAAATCGCGTGACAAGATTACGATGAGCGGCGAGATAACTCTGTTTGACGACGATGCTGCTGAACAGCCAGGGGATGTGATCAGCGGCGAGATCCACCATCGCCTGCAGGCCTTGCTCGTATGCAATGCTGGTGACCGGTTCATTCACCGCAGTGGCTTTGATCTCGCCCGATCTGACGGCCCCAATGCGCCGTGTTCCACCACCATATTCTTTCAAGACCACATCGCGACAGTGGCATCGCTTTCCGAACCGAACGTGCTCACGGCGATCACGCCGCCCTTCAGGTCGGCGGCGGATTTCACGCCGGCATTTACGAAAAAGGTGAAGCGGACTTCGTTGCTCAGTGACGCTACGGTGCGCAAATCGCCGCCCGCCCGGTTGAGGCGCACGACGGAAGAGAGACCGACGTGCATCGCATCGATCCGGCCAGCCTGCAGCTCTTGCGCGCCACGACTGCCGCCCTGCATGTTGATGATTTCAACCTTGAGCCCTTGCGCCCGGTAGAACCCGCCGGCCTCGGCCATCCATAAGGGAAGCACGGTATTGACCGCTTCGGAAATTCCGATTTTGAACGGCGTGAGCTCAGCCGCCCCCATCGGCGAGGGCATCAAAGTCATCAGAAGCAAGGCAAGGATGATGGCAAGGTTGCGCAACCGGTTTATTTGTATCTCCCCAAGTGTGTTGCGATAGATGGTACATCAGATTTGAGTAACAGCAGCCACCACGCTTGTAACAGCGACGTTGACACTTCACAGGCACAGCGCGACAATATCCGCCTTCCCGAATTTGAATTCCCTTTTGCGAGTGAAGTGAAAAAATTAGTCAGGATTCTTAAAGATTATCCGTGGAGCGTGTTGGCCGCTGCATACGGCACCTTCGAGATAATTCTCAGGGTCTTCGGCAACGCGACGGCTTCGACGAAAGCCGTTCGCTGGCTTTATGGATGCCGGCACACGAATCGACCCGCAGGGGAAGGTCGTAACGGCGACCTGGTTAATTCTCCTGCTGACTGGAGGACTTGTTGGCTTCGCAATCTTTCTGGGCGCCTACATCATTACCCAGATCAGACTCAACCGCAGCCTTAAGAACAGCACAGGCCTGAAGACGCTCGATGGAATGTTCATCGCAACGTCAAAGATCAGAAACTCGCGTGGCCGCAAAATCTGAAGCCGCCTCATACCTTCACGACCATAAAGCGGCGTCATCTGATCCACAACGATCTTACGGTCAGCTCATATTCCGAGCACCACGTCAAAGCCCTTTCCGGTCCCGTGCACTATTTCGTTTGGAGCGTCGGTTCCGAAACTGAAGCAACTCCGGTGGATCACTTACTCGAGATTGATTTTCGCGTCAAAGACATAACTTCCGGGGGGAATTTCGAGACCGCCTATCTGCAGTCAGAAAATGAACCGCATGGCAAAGAAGTCCTGATTTATTTTCTCCCATTGCTTCAGCCGAGCGAGTCCACTCCCAGGATCATCGAGATCACTTATGTCTGGCCGGGCTATTATCTTCGTCTCAAAGAGAAAGAGGAGATCGTCTCAATTGATCTGACCCAGATGCGTGCGGGGGTCACAGTGGACCTTATTGAGTTGGAGTTTTACTTACAACCCGGAACAGGAAAGAGACTCGTCTGCAAGAGCGCGCGGGTTCGCTCCAAGGGACACAATCCCAACCGGTTGCGATAAGTTTTAAACATCCAAATGGAGAGAGCTGGCAGGGATGGAAATACACTGTGACAGCGGCGCCGCCGGAGGAATACGCCGTTCGCCTTGAACTGGAAACCAGTTAACCGCCTTCGCCGATCTTTTCTCTTGCCATATAGTATCTCCGTGCTTTTTATGATCGCAGACTCGCCCCTCCGAATCAAGCCCATGCATGGCGAATTGCTGATTCGCGCCATTTCTTGCACTTCGCGATCACAGCATCGGTAAAATGCATTTTGAACAACTGGCCGACTGGAGTCAACCACATGCGGAGTGCCCTGCTGGTTCTCACAATCTTGCTCGATTCAACCGGTACCGCCTTTTCCGGTCAAAACCTCGATTCTCGGAATCAGTCTTTGGCTCTGGTTGGGGCGACCGTTTATGTCAGTCCCACAGAAGAACCTGTACGCAATGGCGTGGTGCTCATTGAGGGCGGAAAGATAGCCGCAGTGGGCGGCAGGGGATCCGTCAAGCTACCCAAGGGCACCCAAACGCTGGATTGTTCAAAACTGACGATCACCGCGGGGTTTTGGAACAGCCACGTGCACTTTTTTGAAAGAAAGTGGGCGAACGCCGCAGCAATCCCGGCACCCGAGCTCGGCCGCCAGCTTCAGGACATGTTCACTCGATATGGATTCACCGGCGTGTTCGACCTCTCATCCCCATGGGAGAATACGCGGCGGCTTCGCGACCGCATCGAGTCCGGGGAAGTTCCGGGCCCGAGAATCCGCTCGACGGGGCTGGGTCTGCTTCCTTCGAACCCTGGACTTCCTCCGGATGCAATTCTCAATTTTATGGGCTGGATGAAAGCCCCGGCTCCTGAAGTAGCGGATGCCGCGCAAGCGGCGGCGGCTTCCAGGAAGCTGCTGGACGAGGGGGTGGACGGAATCAAGCTGTTCGCGTCCGCTCCGTCGAGGTCCTCGCTTCCGGAGAGCGCCATTCAAGCCGCCGCAAACGAAGCCCATCGGTTGGGAAAGCCAGTCTTTGTTCACCCGAATAGCGGAGCTGACGTGCTGGCCGCGATACGAGGCGGAGCTGATGTCATCGCTCACACAACGCCGCAGTCCGGCCCATGGGACGAAACGATCCTTGCGGCGATGAAGGAACGGCGAGTGGCCCTCATACCTACTCTTACAATATTCAAGTACTACATGCGCCACGACCGCATCTCGGCCGAGGAGCAGATTGCCAATGCGGAAATCGGCCAGTTGCGAGCCTGGCTCGCCTCCGGAGGGACGGTTCTCTTTGGAACCGACATCGGCGCCATCGACTATGATCCCAGTGAGGAATACGCGTTGATGGCCGAGGCAGGAATGGGCTTTCGCCAGATTCTTGCTTCACTCACGACTGCGCCCGCAGAGCGATTTGGAGAATCAAAACAAGTGGGTCGAATCGCCGCAGGTCTGCAGGCGGATCTCGTCATCTTGAAAGATGACCCTTCCAGGAATCTCCGTGCACTAACTGCCGTAAAGTACACATTGCGTGCCGGAAAGGTCATCTATCGCGCAAGCAGGTGAAGACTTCCTGAGTTGTTTGTCGGATCTAATGCAGCGCACCCGAAGCCACAGCGGTAACGCCTGCCGAAGTCTTCAAGGAGTTCGCCTGGATTCGGAGCCGCTGTACAGCACTCAGTAACTCAGATGGTTGCGTGACGAAGACAGAGCCGAGCTTCGTCGTCCAATCAATCTCGGCGCTCAAGCGCTGCAACAACTCGGGATACGCAGTGATGGCTTTCACGCTGGAATCCCAGTTCTCGTCGTAACCGCCTGCGGGGAGACTTCCTGCGGCATCACGGATTTGATGGACCCATTGGTTCGCCTGAACAATTTCAAACGGATGGCCGGATGCGCGGAAAAGGTCGCGAAGAATGGCGTCCGGATAAAGCGCCACGGGTGCTACCAGGATCTCGAGACCGTTCGCAGATATCGGAGCCACCGCCTGCGGCACGAGTTGTGGGACAGGAACGCGTTGCGGCGCAGGAGCCGCGGCAACCCTTGACAGGGATTCGACGTAGATCGGAGTCATCAGCTTCAGATAAAGCCGGCTCTCGGCAGGCAGCACGATGTCGGGTCCGCGCCTGGGGATCGACAGGAGCTGCACGAGGGTTGTCGGCGGAAACAATAGCAGGAACGTGTCACGCGTCCGATGAACCGGACCCTGAATACCGCCGTCCGCCTTCACTTCGCCCTTTTCACCCTTTTTTCTCGCAACGTCCACGATCTTGGCGGACAAGCCATCGTATACCTCTCCCGTTGGAGTGATGATTTCCTGAACATGGATATCCATTTGGGAACGTCCGATGAAATGGCCGGCGCGCTGCGATCGCACGATGCGACCCACCACGTCCGATCCGCGCGGGATCAAAATGGGGCCTCGACGTCCGGCCGCACGTATATCCTCGGCAAGCGAGAATATGAGAACGACGGGAAGAATGGTCCCCTCGGGAATCATCATTTCCTGACCGGCGGGATACAACAAAAGCGCGAATAAACCTGCGAGCAGCATTGAACCTCCTTTAGAAGATCGTGGAGTTCACCTGAGATGCATGTGACGCTACCGTTTAAATGACTGAATCGCTTTTTACCAATGCCGCCCGCGAACCGGCTCACGATCGTAGTAGTAGCCTCGCGGGTGACGCGAACTGATGATGGCGGCCGAGGCGATTCTTCCCGCGGCATTGATGGCTGCCCTTCCAAGCAGTACCGATGACGGATAGGCAGGTTCTATAACGACAGGATTGGTTGGGGCCGTGTACACCACCGTGGAAACGGGTTGCTGGTAGATGACCGTGGGCGGCGCCTGCTGATAGATGACCGTAGGCGGCGCTTGCTGATAGATGACCGTGGGCGGTGCTTGCTGGTAGATCACGGGCGGTGGCGCCTGCTGGTAGATCACGGGCGGTGGCGCCTGCTGGTAGACCGGCGGTTGCTGTTGGGGAACTGGCTGTTGTTGGGGAACTGGCTGAGGAGCCGGCGCGGCCTGAGCTTGCGCGGGCGGCAATGCGTTGAGCAACCAGACGCCGGTGGTCTGTTCATAACAGGCCCATCCTTGAGATGTACCGTCGGCCGTAGCGTAATGCTGCGGTGTCGCACACGTGTAACTTTGGAGTTGGCCTCCAGCCG
>QHXD01000504.1 GCA_003223895.1 Acidobacteriota bacterium | reverse complement strand
GCGGCGTCGAAGTTCCCATTCCATCGGTGGACCCTCTGAAATATCAGCAGGCGGCCCAGGCCAATGGTCGCGCGCGAACTGGAGAGTTGCTCAATCTCAAGATCCGTTACAAGGAACCTGACGGAGCGACCAGTCAACTGATGGAAGTTCCGGTCGTCGATCACGGCGGCAGGTTCAACTCGGCCAGCACCGATCTGCGATTCGCGGCATCTGTCGCCTCGTTCGGCATGATCCTGCGGGATTCACCTCACAAGGGACAATCCACGTTCGATTCCGTCATTGACATGGCAGATAGAAGCAGGGGAGCCGACACGAATGGTTATCGGGATGAGTTTGTGAGACTCGTGCGGAAGGCTCGGGCGTTGAAAGAAACGCAGTAGGACAAAACGCGGGCTAAAGCCCGCGACTACATTGGGACTGACATGGTTCTCAAAGTGTAGTCGCGGGCTTTAGCCCGCGTTGTGTTGTGCAAACCCTACCAGCGGCGTCCGCCACCGCCACCACGACCTCCACGATCTTCCCGGGGAGCCATCGGGCGCGCTTCCGCAACCGTCATATTCCGGCCGCCGTAATCGGCGCCATTGAACTTCTGGATCGCATCCGCAGCTTCCTGATCCGTGGACATCTCGACAAACCCAAAGCCTTTGCTGCGGCCGGTGTCACGGTCGGTGATGATCTTCGCCGACTGAACGGTTCCGACCTGAGCAAAAATTCCCTGAAGAGCTTCGTCTGTGGCATTAAATGGCAGGTTGCCTACATATAGTTTCTTACCCATGTGCCTCCCCTGGGCAGCCGCAGAGGACATGAGCACCATGCTCGAGGACTCTACGCGGCTTACAGGAATGCCACTCTTATAGCACCGCTCGCACCGTTATACAATTCCCTTATGACACGATTTCGCGTCGGAGATCTGGTTCGAGTTTCAAAGGAGGATGTGCTCCGCCCGGGTGACGCAGGCATCGTTCGAAAAGTGCTGGATAATCCGACCGGCGACGAGTCTCTACAGGAATACATCGTCGAATTCGGCGAGCGCGTCCTCGATGAGGTCAACGACGAAGGCTTCCGGCTACGCATTCACAGCGACAGCCGCGTTCACTGCTACCTGAGCATCTACCTCGAAGACGCTAACGAGCCTGTGGACTAGTAGGCGCCGGCTTTAGCCGGCGCGGCCCGGCTAAAGCCGGGCACTACTTCCCTGGGCCCTACTTCCCTAGCCATGCGTCGCGGAGACTCCTGGCTTCCGCGGAGGCGTTGGGATCTTCTTCGATCCGATACGAGTAAAGTTCCGGCGCATCGAGCTGAATCGTGAGATTCAGCTCTTGCCGGAAGCGGCGAACCTTGATCGGGATCCGGTCCCCTTGCTTGTAGCGATTGAGCGTGAAGGTCCAGTCCGCGCGGTTCACCGGAGTTCCGCCAATCGAGAGAAGAACGTCTCCCTGCTGCAAGCCGCCGCGCTCTGCGGGCGAATCCGTCTGGAGCGCGCCCAGGCGGACCCCCTGCCGGTCCTGCGGATCGATTACGATTCCGCCGGTGTACGGTTGATTCTCCAACGTCTTCACGAGACGCAGGCCGAAGGATGAGAATGCGTCGTCGTAGGGCAGCGTCTCGGTGCCGCGAATGTATCGCCTGAAGAAGTCGGTCATGTCCGCTCCGGCGATATCGGAAACCACGCGAGCGAAATCCTCGGTCGTGTAACCACGTCCCTTGAGGTAGTAGCCTGCGTTCGGGCTCTTGACGTAGAACTCGTCGTAGGCGCGCCGCATGACGTCGTCCAGCGAACGCCGGCCATTTGTCTTCCCGCGGATGATCAAATCGAGATTGAGCGCGATCAGTTCCCCTTTCAGGTAGTAGCTGAACGAGGTATTCGAAAGGTTCGTCCGCTGCCTGCTAAGCGCCGCATCGATGAATGGAGCCGCCATTGAGGATTCTTCGGCGCTCATCAGTTTGTTTGCCGGCGAGTTCTCAATGGTCGAAATGGTGTAGCCAAGATCCCGAAGAAATCCGGAAGAGTCCTCGAAGCCGGCGCGATGGAACAGCACGATTCCGTAGTACTGCGTGAAGCCTTCGGCAATCCAGAGCCCGCGCGTAGCGGCCGGTCTCGTCCAGTCCCAGGGCCCCAACTCGATCGGGCGAAGCCGTTTTACGTTCCAGGCGTGGAAGAATTCGTGAGCGGTCGTTGCCAGGGCGCCATCATACGTGCTGCGCTCGGCAAGAATGCCGGGTTCAATGATCTGCGTGGACGTGAGGTGTTCCATGCCATCGCTGGACCGGTCGTCGGCCGCGAAGTGATACATGAACGTATAGTTGTCGAACTCGGGTGTTCCCCACATCGCGACCTCGGCTCGAACGATCTTCTCGACATCGCGCACGAAGGCGGGCCGTCTGCCGCCCTCGTCTCCGCGCGAATGAATCATGACTCGATAGTTCCTCCCGTCTACTTTGAATTCATCGAGCGTCCAGTCCGGACCGATCTCCGTGGGATTGTCGATCATGAGTTCGTAATCGGGATACTTCCAATCGACTTGATTCGGCCGCTCCGTGCGTCCGTTAACCACGCGCCATTTCTGCGGCGGTTCGATGTGCAGCTCGACCGGGTCCGGCTTGTGGCCGGTGACATACATGAAGATCTCGCCGCCCGTATAGCTCGCATGGCCTATATCGAGCTGGCCGTAAGTTCCGGAGAGATCGTCGCCAAACATTTTATATGTCGCGGTGATGCTGCGATTACCCTGCCTCTGGACACGCCATGTCTGATCATCGATCTTCATCCATTGCAGCGGATGGTTCTGTGCCTGAGCGGTGAACTCCTGAACGTTCTTCGCAAAATCCGCGACAGAGTACCGGCCAGGCTGCCACTTCGGCATCTGAAAATCCACGAACGCCGCCTGTTCGCCTGCCGGTACGCTGACGTCAATCGTGACTTCAAAAAGGTGAGATGCGGGCCGCGACATGGCCAGTCGGTAGCTGATCCCGTAAGCCTGCGGCGCCTGGGCTGGTGCGAGAAGCGTCAGTACGAGAACCAGAGCAAGACGAATCATGAATCCCATCCTTTTTTGGATCGCGTTTCCTTGATGACCCTGCGCTTCTTCTTTTCTTCCATTCGCCGTTCTTTGGCGCCTGCAGGCATTCGCGTCTTGATTCGCGGCCGTTCGGGAGTCAGCGCATGTTTGAGCAGGTCCACAAATCGTTCCAGCGCATCCGTCCGATTCATCTCCTGACTTCTGGTTCGCTGCGAGATGATACGCAGGACACCATCCTTGTTGATGCGCGTCACGAGCTTCGATGCGACCTTTTGCTTCTGCGCTTCCGAAAGCGCCGTCGAATCCCAAACATCAAACGAAAGCGTCACCCGGCTGCTCACTTTATTCACATTCTGCCCGCCCGGCCCGCCACTTCGCGACGCAGTGAAGGTAATCTCATTTTCCGGAATCAACAACTCATTCGTGACGCGGATCACGGAATGATTCTAACCTTAACTGTAGCGGCGCTCTATGAGCGCCGGCTTTTGTCGGCGGTCATAGACCGCCGCTACAGTTCGCGCGCCGTATCTGGCAACGCTGGTACAATGCCCCCATGCGGGTTTACGTTTCAAGGCTGTCCGTGGTGGCCGGCATCTTTATTCTCTCGATCGGGGTAGGAATGCTGGTGACGCAGGAGGGCGGGCGGGTGCCGCTGCTTCCGGCCGGGGTGTACGAGTTTTCGTGGGCGCCGGATGGGAAATCCATTACGTACATTTCAAGTCAGAACGGAAATTCGGAAGTGTGGGTTGTGCCGGCGGCCGGCGGAACTCCGACGCGGCTGACTTCGACAACGGCCGCGAAGAAGCAGCCGCGGTGGTCGAAGGATGGAAAATGGATCGCGTATGTAGCCGTGCAGCCGGGGGGAGCCGGAGATATTCAACTGGTCAGCTCGGATGGAGAGATGCGCACCAATCTGACCGAAACTCCAGCCGACGACCGCAATCCCACGTGGTCTCCGGATGGGCGCCAGCTCGCTTTTACCGAAACCGCCGGAAAACGAACCCGTATTGTTACTGCCGATATCGAAGGCCAGTCGATTGTTACTCTCGCCGAAATCCCTGCTTCCGACCTGCAATGGTCGCCCGATGGAAAGACCATTGTGTTTGTTTCCGATCCGCTCCTTCCCAATGACGATCGGCGCGACAACGAAGACATCTTCGTTGTTCCGGTCGGAGGCGGAACGCCTCGATTGCTCACGCCCGGGACACCGCGTTTCCGGGAAACCGGTCCATCGTGGTCACCGGACTCGCGTCAGATTGTGTTTTCATCCGACAGTCCGGGTAACAGCAGCATATTTGTTTTGGACACGCAGACCGGCGGGAAACGAAGTCTTTATCCTGTCATGGCAGACCTCATCGCGCCCAAATGGTCGCCGGACGGAAGTAACATCGCCTTCATCCGTAACGAGGATTCGCAATTCAACATCTGGACCATTCCGGCGCCGGGGGGTCGCGCCGTCCGGGTTTCCGAGCGTGATGGCGTCAACGGCGGCTTTGACGCACTGGATGCGACACCGCGCGGCATGTATCAATGGTCGCCGGACGGCAAGAAGATCGCATTCACCCACTCCGATCCCGGAAGAACCTCGGACATCTGGGTTGCCAGTCTCGATGCGACACGCACGATTCAGGTCACAAATTCCATGCCGGTCGATCTTCGCCGCGAGTCTCGCTTTGTCTGGCCCGACATCGCAACGTACCGGAGCTTCGACGGAACCGAAATCCGTGGACTTGTATACAAGCCGCGCGGCGTGAAGCCGAAGGCGGGGCATCCGGCCCTGCTCATGTTCCGTGACACGATCGACGGGCAGAACGCCGTTTCCTGGGATCCGTTCATCCAGACTCTTGTCAGTGACGGCTACGTCGTCTTTGCTCCAAATGTTCGCGGATCGAGCGGCCGAGGCAAGGATTTCCGCCAGCTCGTGTTCGAACACGGGGGCGACCACGATGTGCGCGATGCCTTTATTGGCCTGGACAAGCTCTCATCCGAAGGCCTCATCGACACCCAGCGCCTCGGAGTTTTCGGGGCGGGCACCGGTGGTTTTCTCACCACTGCGGCGCTCATTAAGGATGAAGCTCGTTTCAAAGCCGCCGTCTGTCTGTACGGAATCGTCGATGCGGTCACTGCCGCTTCCTATCCGAAGATGGACCTGTGGTCCCGCTACATGATCGGATCGACTCCGATTGGCAATCCTCTCGCCTTCTATGAACGCTCGCTCGTGAACTTCGTAGACAAGCTTCGGACTCCCATCATCTTCCTCTACGCCGCCGACGACATCTCCGCGCCGTTCCAGCAGCTTCAACAGTTCGCCGTGCAGGCAGAGGTCAAAGGCAAGTGGTTCGACTACCGCATATTCGACAACGAATCCGACGGCTGGCAGTCCTGGCGCCCCAACACCGTGCGGCTTGCGATGGAAGGAATCGACGCGTTGTTTGAGAAATACCTGCTTGGCCGGGATCGCGATATCCGGCTCAGCCGGATCCGATAGTATAATTTCGCGTGACAGAGGCCTGACACAGATGGAGGCGAGTTCCCATGCACTCTTCGATTGCACTAATCTTGACGGCGCTGTTGTTCCAGGCCCCGAATGCCGAACAACGGATCATTGAATATCTCAAGGCCCACGTGACTCCGGGGCGGCAGGTTGTGGTTTCGGAACTCTACAACAATGTCTTCAAGACGCCGGAGGAACGGAAGGTTCTCGACCGTCTCTTCAATACGTTCTTCAAGATTCCGATGTTCATCGTCCAGTACAACGCGACGAGCAAAGAGATTCCTACACTTCGCGAACTCTCCGAACAGTTCAACTTCACGGTGCCCGGCGAAGCGGATGTCATGCTTCGCATCATGGAAGCCGATCCACGCGTGCCGAAGTTCATCCAGCGCAATCCGAAAACCGGCGAGATCACGAAAGTGGACATCCCCGCAATCCAGGCCAGCCCTCAGTTTGGCAAAGTGCTCGAGCGCAGCATTACCGGCTGGGAAGGCCGCGAAGCCCCGCCCTTCGCGATCACGTCGCTCGACGGGAAACCCGTCACGTCCCAGCAGGTTTCCGGCCAGGCACACCTGATCTACTTCTGGTTCACCAACTGCCCGCCGTGCGTGAGAAGCGCCCCCATACTGGCGGAGTTGTACAACCAGTACGCTGCGAAGGGATTTAAGATTATCGGCGCGAATGCGGACCGATTCCTCGAACTGCCTTACGACGACAAGGTCCGCGCCGACTACGTCAAGAAGTACGGATTCAAGTTCACCATTGGGCATCTGAATCCGCAGATGCAGCAGGCTTATGGCGGCGTGAGCGTCTTTCCCACGATGTTCTTCGTGGATAAGAAGGGCACCATCGTGAAACTATTTGTGAATTTCCAGGATAAGGCAGTCCTGGAACAGGCCATTCAGTCAACGCTGAAGTAGGAATGAAAGAACGCGGGCTAAAGCCCGCGACTACATCTGATTTCACCTGCCCCGAAATTCTGATTTCACCTGTCCCGAAATGTAGTCGCGGGCTTTAGCCCGCGTTCTTTCCCAACAGATATCGCAACGTCGGTTCGAGATCCCGGTGGCGAAAGCCGAAGCGAGTCGCCATTAACTTCGTTGGCTCGACGCGAGCGCTTGCAAGAAGCAGCTCGCCGGCCATTTCGCCCAGAGCGATACGGGCTGCGAATGCGGGCATTGGAAAGATCGTCGGGCGGGAAATCGCATGGCCCAGCGCTTTGGTGAATTCGAGGTTCGTCGCTGGCGTCGGCGAAACGGCATTGACCGGACCGTGCACGTTGGCTTGCAGCGAGTGGACAAACGCGCCGCAGAGATCGTCGAGCGATATCCAGCTCCAATACTGGCGCCCGGAACCTATTTTTCCACCCACTCCCAGCTTAAAGGGTAAGAGCATCTGGCGCAGTGCGCCGCCTTTGCCGCTGAGGACAAGTCCGGTGCGGACATGCACTACTCGAATGCCGGCGCGGGTTGCGGGATCGGTCGCTGCCTCCCACTGACGGCATACGTCAGGGAGAAAGCCCTTCCCGGGCGGACTCTCTTCGCGAAGCACTTCGCTGCCTCGGTCGCCGTAATAACCGATGGCCGACGAACTCACCAGCACCTGCGGCTGCCGATTCAGTTTCGCGAGCGATTCCGAAAGAAGCTTTGTTCCCTTCACGCGGCTGTCCCGTATCCGGGCCTTCTTCGCCGCGGTCCATCGCGACCCGGCAATGCTTTCTCCCGCAAGGTTGATGACCGCCTCGACGCCTTCCAGTACGGACTTGTCGATGGTGCCTTTTTCAGGATCCCAATGGCCGGGACGCCGCATCCGGAGCACCTGATGCCCATTGCTCTCAAGCAATGGAACGAGGGCCGAACCCACGAGTCCTGTCGAACCCGTCATGGCGATTTTCATAAACGAGATTATAAAGACGGAGGGCGGCGAGACTAGGGCTTCTTTTCCAGGTAACCATCGAGGGTCTTATGGTCTTTATAGTACTTTCCGGCTTCATTGAGGTCCGGCTTGCCAATAGCCGTATGGCAATAGACACACTGCTTGTTTTCTTTTTTGGCAAATTCCGGAGTCCCGACCGCAAAGGGCGCGAAAAGTATTGCTACGCCGCCAATTAGGGCCAAAGCTCGAATTATCTTACTCAAATCGCTCTCCTCTTGACTTGTGGTGGTAGGATAGCACACCGATGCCAAGCATTATGCTTAGACTTCTGGTGGCCGCGTTGGTAAGCGCGGCGCTGGTTGCAGCCCAGGAAGGCCCGTACACACTTAAGGTTGACGTCCCTTATGTTTCCGTGGACGTCTCTGTTCAGGATACCGCAGGGGAGACGATAAACGACCTCGCGGCCTCCGACTTCGAACTGTACGAAGACGGAGTGCGCCAGGAGATCGGCTATTTCAGCCCCGTCTCCACGCCCTACAACGTTTTTCTGCTGTTCGACCGCAGCGGAAGCACCCAACACAAATGGCCATTCATGCAGCGGGCTGTTGCTGCTCTGATCTCCAACCTTCGGCGTCAGGACCATATTGCTATCGGCACATTCGACTACGAACTTCAGCTCCAAATGAGCTGGACCGATTCGCGCGCTCAAGCGGCGCGTGCCCTGCCGGAATTGATCAAGGCGAAGACCATTGGCGGAACGAATCTTTACGATGCCCTCGACCGCGCTCTGCGCAATCAATTCAAGAAAGTGGCAGGGCGCCGCGTGCTGCTTGTATTGACAGACGGCCGCGACACGTCGCTGTACCGGGAGCTGGTGATGAGGAATCGGCTGCTCGATCCGTCCGAAGATCGAGAGTTTCAGAAGGCTTTCAAGTCGGCACGGGATCAGCGAATTCCGACCTACTTCGTCGCGTTCAATACGGACAGAAACCTCGAACCCAACACAATGGGCGGCGACGAGTACCGGAATCTTCAGATTATTTTTCGCAACTCGCTCATGCCTCAGCGTTACCTGAATCAGGTACGAATCCGCATGGAGCAAATTGCCGAGGTTTCCGGTGGACGCATTCTCTACCCGGAGAACATGGATCAGGTTATTCCGTTATACAGGCAGCTCGGACGTGAACTGGGAACGTCTTACAGTCTGGGATATGTATCGTCGAACCCGGCGCCGAATGGCTCATTCCGCCGAATTGAAATCCGGCCACATGCAGGTAAGCTACATCTCACTCAGTCACGTGCCGGATATTATGCGAAGTGAAAAGCCATTAGCCGCGAATTACGCGGCTAATGGGCTTTTCGGTCCTGCAGCTAGTCGTTGGTGGTCCTGCCTGAAGTAGCTCTCAGAATTCGGATTTCAA
>QHXD01000503.1:1800-7732 GCA_003223895.1 Acidobacteriota bacterium | reverse complement strand
TTCGCCTACGTTCAGTTGATGAACTCCGGAAAACTGGATGAAGCAGTGCGGGCTTTGAACGGCCAAACCCTCGAGGGACGTACAATTCAGGTTGCCCGCGTCAAGCCTCTTTCAAGCAGCGCCTAAACCTTCGAGAAAGTTGAAGCTTCAGCAATGGCGCCGCCAACTTAGCAATGGCGCGGCTAACTTTAGCAACGCCGCTGCAAAATTAGCAATGCCGTTGCAAAAGATGTCGACGCCTCGACAAAGATTTCCGCGGCGTCGCGAAATTAGCAGCGTCGTTGCTAAAGATGTTGAGGCTTGGCGAGAAGTTTGTAGGCGCCGGCTTTCAGCCGGCGTGGCGGCTGAAAGCCGCACTGAGCGACCGCCAGACTTCGTCTGGCCGCGCCGACTAAAGTCGGCGCCTGCATTTAGTTACTCGGGCTGCTTTTTGTTTAGTGACTTTGACGCGTACATCTTCACCGACCCCTAATGATCACCTCCCGAACTGCCGATATTCCTACTTAAGCTGCTGTCAGGGCAGTGGGAGGTTGTTGTGTCGGAGCCATTGATATTCAAAGACTTACCGGCGACTTTTCCGGGGAAAAACAAGTACCGGAAGCCCTCGGTCATCGGGGGAGTCGTTTTTCACGTTATTTTGATCGGGGTTCTGATCCTGACTCCTCTGCTACTGCCAGAGAAAATTTCACACCGCCAGCTTCTGGTAGCGCTTATCGCTCCGCCGCCGCCCCCGCCGGCAGCGCCGCCCCGGCAGCCTGTCGTGCCGGTAGCGCCCCCGAAGGTCGTCAAACCACCGGTTCGGCCGGTGACGCCGGATGCCGTGGTTATGCCCGTTGCAGTTCCAAAAGACGTCGCCAAAATCATCGAAGAGCCTGCAATGGCTCCAGTCGGTGTTATCGGTGCCGTGCCGGGCGGTATGCCCGGGGGGGTTGCAGGAGGCGTTTTGGGAAACGTTCTCTCTGCGAATGGCAGCGCCGAAGGCATGGCGCTCCCCCCGCCGCCGCCTCCACCACCACCAAAGATCGTTGCACCGGCCGGACCGGTTCGCGTTGGTGGCGATGTGAGGGAACCGCGAATCGTGAAGCTGGTGCCGCCTGTCTATCCGACAATAGCATCGAAGGCGCGAGTCAGCGGAACCGTCGTCATGGAGGCAATCCTGACTGAAGACGGAACCGTTGACCAGATTCGCGTGATCTCGGGACATCCTCTTCTGGTTGAAGCGGCAATCAGCTGCGTCAAGCATTGGAAGTACGAACCGACTTTGCTCAACGGTATTGCCGTTCGTGTCGTGTTAACCGCAAAGGTCAATTTCAACAGACCCGTATAACCATCCGCGCCGGCGCAGGAATAGTCCGACAGGGTGGCGCCCAAATTGGGAACGATACTTGCACTGACCTGTATGGAAGGATTCCGCGTGAGTATCACGATCCATGGCATAAATCCCGACGAAACAATCACTTTGCTTAAGAAGAGAGCGAGGTGCTTCAGGGAAGGCGAAGACCCCCGCGATGGCCGCAAAGTGGGACTGATCGTCGAGGGAGGCGCCATGAGGGGGGTTATCTCATGCGCTGCGCTCCTCGGGCTTGAAGAGCTCGGCATGACGCAGGTCTTCGATGAGGTCTACGGAGCATCTGCGGGCGCCCTGAACGCCGCGTATTTTCTGGCCCGCCAGGCGGCTCTTGCCACAACGATCTACTATCAAAAGATCAACAACACGCGTTTTATTCGCCGGCTGTGGCATCGACGGATTGTCGATATCGACGATCTTTTCGACTCGATCATCGCCCGCGAGTGGCCATTGCGGGTGGACAAGGTTCTGGCCTCGCGCTCTCAGCTCTTCATTGCGATCGCCGATGCGCAGACCGGTGAAGCGTTTCTGGGCCACGCTCAAACCAGCAATACGCCCCTTTTGACTTTGCTTAAAGCAAGCAGCGCCATGCCCCTTATCTACAACGGGCTCGTGAAGGTCGATGGACGCGAGTGCTTCGATGGCGGATTGCTCAACCCGCTGCCAATCCTCGAGGCAATCGAAGCCGGATGTACGGATTTGCTGGTCCTTCTCACCCGGCCGGCGAGTTTTCGAGAATGCATGCCGACCGTAATCGAGCGGCAGATTTTCGAACTGCGATGCGCGCGAGGCAACGCGAGGCTCATGAACGCGTTCAACAGCAGCTACATTCGCGCCAATGATCTTCGCGACATCGCGCTCGGACGCAGGGCCGTCCCTTCCGGAATCAATATCGCGACAATCTGTCCTGAAGAAACCGACCCCAAAATCGACAGGATCACCCGAAATGCCAGGTTGTTGAAGGCCGCTGCCGTAGCGAGCGTCCAGCGAACGCTGCGGGCATTTGGCCATGTCGTTGGGGAGCTGGTTGAGGTTCTCCGCCCGTTTCCCGCGCTCGAACCGGATTCGCCGGCTGTTACTTCATCGTCTTCAAAGCTTCCGCTTCGCTATTGAAAGCTTCAAATACTGTCAGCAGCTTTGTGATCTGCAAAAGGTCTTGAACGCGGCGTGTGAGGTTGAGAAGTTTGAGCTGGCCTTCCTGGTTGCGGACCGTCGTGAAGGAGCTGACGAGCTCACCCAGGCCGGAGCTATCGATGTAGTCCACATCGGCGAGATTGAGGAGAAACTTCCGGTCGCCGCCCTTCAGCAGCTTCTGGATCCGGTCGCGAAGGATCAACGTGCCTTCGCCAATGGTGATTCGGCCGCTGAGGTCGAGGATCACCACGTCGTCGAGCCGCCGGGGATTGACGACCATGCTCATTGTTGGTCTTCTCCGCGAATCTTCTTCACCATTCGGAGCCTGCTTCCGCCGCCTTCGCGCTCCGACAGATCCACTTCATCCATGAAGGACCGAATGATCAGGATTCCCCGTCCACTCGGTTTCAGAAGATTGGCGATATCGGTCGGGTCCGCGATGCTGTCGAATTCAAAACCCTTTCCCTGATCCTCGACTATGATCTCGATTGTCTCGCCGTTGGAAGAAATTCTGAGAGTGGCTTCTTTGGTTGGATCGGATTTGTTGCCGTGCTGGATGGCATTGATCATGGATTCACTGATCGTGAGTTCGATCCAGTGTGCCATCTCTTCGGAGAGCCTGTATTCCCTTACCGCCTCTCCAATCAGCGCGTGGACAGCCTGCATTTCTTCGAGCCGGCTCGCAATTGTCAGCTCGAAGCTCCTTGGCTCCTTCAAAGTCATCGACCCTAGGTAACACGAGGTTTTTTCAAAAGTCAATGACCATGCTAACCTGAGCCCAATGAGTGATCGTCTGAAAATCGCGCCAGCCGTGAGACTCCGCGGAGTTGCTTCAGTCCCCGGTGACAAGTCGATCAGTCATCGCCTGGCAATGATCGGGGCCATCGCCGAAGACAGAACAACCATCCAAAACTTTGCCGAAAGCGCGGATTGCCTGAGCACACTCGACTGTCTCGGGCGCCTGGGAGTCCCCATCCAACGCGACGGAAACACGGTAACCATCGAAGGCCGAGGCCTGGCGGGGCTCCGGAAATCTGCACACGAATTAGATGCCGGAAACTCCGGCACTACGGTACGGCTGATGAGCGGGATCATGGCAGGATTTCCATTTGAATCGATTTTCATCGGTGACGAATCACTTTCGCGCCGCCCGATGAAACGCATCATGGAGCCGTTACGCCGGTTCGGCGCAACACTCGAGGCGCGGGACGACAATTACCTTCCGCTGAAAATCCGGGGCGGCTCGTTGTCTCCTGTTTCTTTTACCATGCCGATCGCGAGCGCACAGGTGAAATCCGCCGTCTTGCTCGCCGGGCTTCATGCCGGCGGGATAACGAAGGTGAACGAGCCCGTGGCAACACGCAACCATACCGAAATCGCGCTCGCCGAATTCGGCGCGGGCATCAGCACGAAGAACGGAACGAATCGAAGGCGGCCGGCCGCTGCGCGGAAAGGAGTTTCATGTCCCGGGCGATCTCTCGTCAGCCGCTTTTCTGGCCGCGGCTGCGCTGTGCGTTCCGAATTCGAGGATTGAATTGAAGAATGTGGGGCTAAACCCCACCCGTTCTGGCTTTCTCAGCCTGCTTCAACAAATGGGAGCAAAGATTTCGGTGGCGCAATTGTCTGCGGGCACGGGCGAACCGGTTGGCGACATCACAGTAGAAACTTCCGAGCTTGAGGGAATGGATATCGGCGGTTCGTGGATCCCGAATGTCATCGACGAGATCCCCGTGCTTGCCGTCATTGGGACACGCACGCGAAAGGGAATACACATTCGCGATGCCCAGGAGCTTCGTGCGAAGGAAAGCGACCGGATTCACGCCGTTGCCTCGAATCTTCGAGCGTTGGGCGTACAGGTGGACGAGCACCCCGATGGTTTATCGGTGCCTGGCGGCCAGACGCTTCAGGCCGGTGTAGTGGATTCCTTCGGAGATCACCGTATCGCGATGGCGTTCGCGGTAGCGGGACTCCTGGCAAGCGGCCCGGTTACGATTCTCAATCCATCTTGCGTGGGGATATCATTTCCGGGGTTTTTTGAACTACTGGATGAACTCACATCGAACGCGGGCTGAAGCCCGCGACTACATCTTTGGGGACGCGGATTTGGGGATCTCCAATGTAGTCGCGGGCTTCAGCCCGCGTTTCGGATTTCGTGTGTTTCCGCCGGCGCCGGGACAATCCGCGTCAAGCGGACACGCATGATTCGGCGCCCAATCATTTGCTCGACTCGGAAGACGCTATCCTCGCTGGCAATCTCCTCGCCTTCCTTCAACAGCCGTCCGGCCTTTGCCAGCAGGAACCCAGCGAGTGTGACGTACTGGCCTGTCTCGGGAATATTGAGCGAAAGACGTTCGTTGAGTTCGCGGATGGAGATGCTCGCGTCGATCACGACGGTGCCGTCCGTATGCGAAACCACGGCATCGACTTCCACATCGTGTTCGTCCTGAATCTCGCCGACAATCTGCTCGATCAAGTCTTCAAGGGTTACGATCCCTTCGACTCCGCCGCTGCGCGTTCTGCAGCAGTTTGACGGCATTATTGAGTTTTGCGGTATCGGGAATGAAGACCGGCTTCCGCAGGAATTGAGAAAGGCGGAATGTCTTCGGATAGTGCAGGTAAGGCAACAGGTCCTTGCCATGCAGAATGCCGACAACGTTGTCGAGAACGCCCTGGTAGATAGGGAAGCGCGAATAGCGGGTGCTTTCGACGGACAACAGCACACCATCGAACGGCGTATTGATATCGATCGCCGTCACTTCCATTCGCGGCACCATAACGTCCTTCACCTGGCGCTCGGAAAACTCGATAACTCGCTCCAGCATGCCAGCGTGCTCGTTACGTGTGCTGTTGATGACGGCACGCAGTTCCGCATCGGAGGCTGAGGCACCCGTGGAGTCCGGATTGTGCTGGACCCTTCGGAGAAGAAACCCGGAAACCTTCAGCCCGTATTTCGTAACGGGGTAGAAGAGCTGCATGCAGATTTCGATCGGCAGGACGACCCGCAGGCTAATGCGTTCCGGATGCCGCGCGGCCAGAGCCTTCGGGCCCAGTTCGCAGAACAGCAGGATTACGATGGTCAGGACGACGGTTTCAATCGCGAGCGCGAGGTCCACCAGCTGCGGATCGAGCACGAACCGAGAGACGATCGCGGCGGACACGGTCGCTGCTCCAATGCTGGCGAAGTTGTTCCCCAGAAGGAGCGTTGCCAGCAACTTGTCGGGCGCATCGAGCCACATGACCAGCTTCTGGGCGGGTTTGCTGCCCTGAGAAGCGAGGTGCCGGACCTTGTACTTATTGCTTGCGAAGATGGCCGTCTCGGAAAGCGAGAAGAATGCGGACAGCACGAAAAACAAAAGTAGGGGCAGAATAAGAAAAGTAACCATTTAGGATTGGGTTTAGGCCACTGGAATCTTGCCGCATGCCTTCGTGACGGCTTTCTCGATCCGTTCC
>QHXD01000503.1:0-1786 GCA_003223895.1 Acidobacteriota bacterium | reverse complement strand
TCATGACGGTCGAGAGCTCGGAAATGAGAAGGAATCGAGCACGATCCAGCATTCGCTTCTCGCGGAAAGATAAGGGCTTAACCCGGCTGAGATATACCAGATTCTTGAAGACCTCGGCGACATGGAAAATCGACCCGGAACGCATTTTCTCCGAATTCTCCTTGAACCGGTCCTTCCAATCTTTTTGAGTAAAGAATTGATTACTGGCGAGGGATGACAAAAGCTGCTCGACGTCGCGTCGTTCGATAATCTTTCGAAGCCCGACGTCTCCGGCATTGGCGGTGGGCACCATTACCAGAATATCGTTGGAACATATCCTCAGGAGATAAAATCGTTCAAACTTACCCTGAACTAACCGATTCGAAATTTTTTCAATAATACCAACCCCATGATTGGGGTAAACAACTTTATCGCCTATCTCAAATGTATCCATATCCCACCGGTAAAACTCCGCATATTGTACGCGGAGAGCCCTGGGAAAATCAAGGCGTATTCGGCCTGGAGGCACGTCTGGCACGGCTCCCAGCGGCTATCCCCTTCGAAACATGATCAAAACATTGATAGTTCGAGCTTGCGCCGTTGGCGACTTCGTTTTGAACCTCCCCGCCCTTCAGGCGCTGCATAAAGTGCAGCCGCACGCACGATTTACCCTCGTCGGTTATCCATCAACGCTGGAGCTTGCCCGGGAATTCATTCCGGTAGATGGCATTTACTCGATCGAAACCGCACCATGGTCCCGGCTTTTCTACGAGCCGATTTCCGGGTGGTACTTCGATTCCGCGGTCGTTTGGATGAGAGACGCCGTTTTTGCGGACAACGTCAGGGTCTCCGGCGTTCCGAATGTGATGCGAGCCGACCCGTTTCCGCAGAGCGGCCACGCCTCCACGCATCTGCTTCGAACCGTCAAGCTTGCCGCGCCGCCGTTACCCGATCTCTGGGAACCGTCTTCGGACGAAATCATCCTCCATCCCGGTAGCGGCAGTCCTAAGAAGAACTGGCCTCATTTTGATCAGTTGGCTCTCGCCCTCCGGGAGAGGGAGGCCAATAGCCAGGTGAAGCTCGGCATTCCGGAAGGGCTCACGCTGGTCGAAGTCTCCTACCGGCTCCGCCACTCCCGCGCCTACATCGGCAACGATTCCGGGATCACTCACCTGGCCGCTTTCCTGGGCGTGCCTACCGTCGCCCTTTTCGGTCCCACCGATCCCCGGATCTGGGGACCCATGGGGCGGCGGTCCAGGGTCATCTGGAAGAGAACTCTTGAAGACATCTCCGTGGATGAGATACTACTGGCGCATGGAGCGCACGCCAGAACCCGAGTTGATGAATGAACAGGACCAGGCAGCGGCATATGCTGCGGCAGATTGGTCGGAGTCGCACGGGAAAATTCCAGGATACTTTCGCGAGCGGTTCAGCCACTTCACAAATGGACATTTGCTCGATCTCGGATGCGGTACGGCAGACGTGACGATCCGATTCGTGAAGGCGTATCCCGGAGTCACGGCGCTGGGTGTCGATGGTTCGGAAGCGATGTTGGCCTTTGGGCAGCGCTACGTTCGTGAGGCAGGTCTGGAGTCGCGTATTTCTCTGGAGCAGCGGTATCTGCCGGCGCCTTCCCTGGAAAGGCGGATCTTTGATGCAGTCATCGACAACAGTCTGCTCCATCATTTCGCCGATCCCGTGGAGCTATGGCGCACTGCGTGCAAGTGTGCCAAACCGCGCGCTCCGGTAATGCTGATCGATCTCTTGCGTCCTCCCGATCACGAAAGCGCGGTGGAGTTGGTAGCTC
>QHXD01000475.1 GCA_003223895.1 Acidobacteriota bacterium | reverse complement strand
GCTTTCAGGGAGCGTCGGTGCCTAGCGGCCTAACACAGGGCGCATTGGGTGTAGGTGTCAACCAGTTCCAGGGCGCTGGAGGCGTGGGAAGCGCAGGAGGTATTTCGGGCGGAGGCGGAGCTGTACAAATACCGCAGGTGGGGACGTTCGATCCGTCCGTTTCCGTGAACTTCAGTATAGACCGCAACACGACACCTTTGAATACATTGCAGGTCGCCGGCGTTCCCCGCGTCAACACGACCTCAACCGCGCTCACCACCAGTTATACGCAAATGTTTTCGGGCGGAACCAGCTTTACATACAACTTGAATAGTATCCGGCAAAATTCCTCGCAGCAGTTCCTGCTGTACAACCCTGCCGTCATCAGCCGTTTCACCATAGGCGTCAATCAGCCGCTGTACAACGGACGCGGGGCTCTGCCAAATCAGCGATTCATTATGGTCGCTAAGAACAACATGCGCACGTCCGACGAACTCTTGCGCCAGCAGGTCACAGCAACAGTCGTTCAAGTTGAGAATGCCTACTGGAATCTGGCGGCGGCCAGCGAGGATATTTTTTCGGCGGAGCGGAATTTGGAAGTTGCCCAACGTCTGGACGATGACACGAAAGCCAGACTGGAAATAGGAACAGTGGCTCGAATTGAGCTGGCAACCACGGCTTCGGCCGTCGCAGCAGCTCAACGGGACCTGATCATCGCGCGAACCGAATTCCAGCTCGAGGAGGCTCAGTTGAAAAGGCTGTTGAGCAAAAAAATCGATTCCGAGCTGGACGCCGCGGGTATCGAGACCATCGACGAGTTGCCCGAGCCAAACTCAAGAGACATCCCGGAACTGAACACGGCGCTTGCGGCTGCTTTCGAGGAACGGCCGGACCTCCGGATCGCAAAGCAAAATCTTGCAAACCAGGACATAAGCGTGCGCTTCACGGACGACTCACTGTTGCCGAATGTAAACGTCTTCAGCCTGTACGCGGGCGCCGGGCTCGCCGGCGACCACTTGAATGCGTCAGCAGGAGCCGGTCAATCGTTGTTCCAGGGTTTCTCGGCACAATTTCCCGAATATGCCACCGGCGTGAGCCTGGTGATGCCACTGCGAAACCGGGCTGCTCAGGCCGACAATTTGCGTGCGCGACTGGAACAACAACAGCTTCAAGTCAGTGAACAACAGATGAGGCAGCAGGTCGAATTGGAGGTCCGTCAGGCCATGGTCAACCTGACCCAAGGGAGAGCGCAGGTCGAAGCCGCCAATGAAGCGCTGAAGCTGGCGGGTCAGGTTCTGGATGCAGAGCGAACGAAGCTCGAGTCGGGAGTCTCGACAACCTACAACGTCGTCTTGCGCCAGCGGGATCTCGCTGCGGCGCGCCAGGCCCAGATAGACGCGTCTGTGACATATGCCAAGGCGCTGGTCGAATTGCATCGGTCCACCGGGGGAACGCTCAAAGAAAATGGAATCGAACTCCGCGATGCGCTCACCGGCGAAATCACGAAACAGCCGAAGCCGCCGTTCCAATCGCTTCAAAAGGCCAACACGGGGTCGAACTAATGAGACAAAAAGGAACAGCCACAAAAAGGCACAAAATACACAAAGGAATCGTTCTGTGCATTTTGTGCCTCTTTGTGGCTAATTTCTCCCTTTTCGCGGCGGAAGGAGACTCAACCGGGAACACGACATCGGTCCCTACACCCGACTTGGAACTGTTGAGCCGCGGCAAACCTGTGTTCCCAAGAGTGTGGCATGCTTATCGGCCGATTCCTCTCCCGCCGATCGACCGCGACAACGGACCGAAGGTCTCCGGCTATATCAAGGAAGGGAAACTAGCCCTGTCTCTATCCGAATTTATGCAGTTGGTTGTCGAGAACAACCTGACGTTGCAGGCTGCTCGCTATAACTACCTGATTGCTCAAGTAGACCTGCTTCGTGCGCGATCCGGCCAGGCGGCGCGAGGAGTCCCGACAGCGCCTCTCCCGGCCGCCATGTTTGCAGGAGCGATCGGCGCAGGCATTGGAAACATCTCGAATGTAGGAAACCAGGGAACAGGCGGGACGACGATTACGGGTCAAGCCAGGCAGGTGTTTGGCGGACCGCGCGGGATCGCGGATCCAACGTTGTCGATCAACACAAGCTGGGATCACGTTGTTGCTCCCTTGAACTCTACGCGAGTGAGCGGAATTTCCACAGTGGCGACTAACTCTGCTGTGGTCCAAACGCGGTTCCAACAACAACTCCCGGTTGGAACCAGCTACTCGCTCTCATTCAACATGCAGCGTCAGGTGACGACGCAGGAGCGTATCCTCTTTGATCCCGCTTACACATCTTTCTTCAGCCTGGATATCTATCAACCTTTGATGAACGGGTCCGGCCGGGCAATCACCAAACGTTTTGAAAACGTGGCTCAGAATAACCGGCGCGCTCTTTATCTAGCGTTCATAGGAGACCTGTCCACTGCTCTTCAGGGAGCCGCCGGCATCTACTTGGATTTTCTGGCATCGCGGGAAAGACAGCGAGTGGCAGAGCAGACGCTGACCTTGGCTGAAACAATCCATCGATCGACCGAGCAGCGGATCGAAGTCGGTACTATGGCCCCCAGCGACCTTGTCACCGCAGAACTACAAGTCGCCACGGCACGGCGCGACCTCATCATTGCCCAAACGACTAGCCAACTTCTCGAAGTAAGACTCAAAAGCCTGATTACAAAGGCAATCGGGCCGGATACGGCTGGGATACCGTTTGAGCCCACTCAAAAGCTGGAGGAAATAGAGGAAACTCCCTTCGACCCGGTGGAGGTCCTCGTAGTGAGGAGGCCCCCGAACAACCCTGGAGTTCGCCGCGCGCAAATCACTCTGGAAAATGATCGGATTGCAGAGGCTTACACGCGGAGCGCCTTGCGCCCTACCTTGAGCGTCTATGGCCAATTCAATTCCCACTCGCTGGGAGCCGGCGCAAGCCCAATGTTCCGGCAGATGTTCCGATATGCGTATCCTGAATTTGGCGTCGTATTCCAGTTGAGTTTTTCCATAAGGAATCGCGCCGCTCAGGCCGACAACGTACGGGCGCATCTAGAGGCACAGCGGCAAGAGATGGTCGTGGAGCAGACCAAGGCGAATGTGGCTAATAACATTCGGACGCAGGTAGCGAATGCGGCTCAAAGCCGGCCACGGGTGGAGGCAGCGCACCGAGCCGTGGTGGCGAGTCAAGAGTTGGCGGAAGCCGAACAGGTGCGTTGGAATTTGGGTTTCTCCACGCTCGACAATGTCTTTCAGAAGCAAGTCGATCTGGTGCGCGCTCAAGCAGCGGAGATTCAGGCTCGCGTGAACTATGCCAAGGCTATAATTGCCCAGGAGTCGGCCGTTGGCCAGTTGCAAGAAAACCACGGCATCGTCTTCGAGGACGCGCTCAGAGGAACGCTCTGGAAAGGGCCTGCAGTCAAGTAGCTACTTACCGAAGTATTCTTTACGCGCGCGGATTCGGTAGCGGCGATCTTTCGCACGGATCTCGATACGATGCCACTTCCCGTCATTGAGCGGGTGATCGGGATAATACCCAATGCTGTACTGATTGCGCAGTTCCGCAGCGATCTCGTCTAATGCATCTTGAATTTCGTTGCCGCGGTTTTCCGTCGATCCGCCGGAAACAAGCCAGGCCTTTCCTCCGCTGGCGTCCGCGAATGCGTTGAGAACGTCCATATCGACGGTGTCCTCATTCACGACCCCGGGGTTGCGTCCCCCGCGAGGATACTGTTGAAGCGGCAGCGCAGGCCGGCCTGGGATG
>QHXD01000474.1 GCA_003223895.1 Acidobacteriota bacterium | reverse complement strand
GATTGCTCACGGGCTGGGACTGGCAGCCGGCATTGCGGCAACCCGGTGGGTCCTGGTGCTGATTGCGGCAGCTATGGCAAATCTTCCCGTTAACAGGAGATTGCTCGTCGCCGGTTTGGGCGTTGCCGCCGCCGCTCTTGCCCTGCCTGGTACCTGGCACATGGCATTTTCAGTCCCGCTTTTTTTGGTAATCGACAGAATTGCGGGCCCGATCGGACTGAGTCGCCGCAACAGGCATTGGCATACCGCCAGTTCGCTCGTGAGCTGGAGGATTGCATCGCGAGCGCTTGGCCTTCGCGTAATAGCGGCGCTTGGGTTGGGTATCTTCGCGCAGGGAGCCGGATGGCTGTTCATTTTCAATAACGGGCTCCGAGGATCTTCGGCGGACGGGGCCGCGCGCTTCTTTGGTTCAATGGCGAGCGTCCTGTGTTTGGTTTCACTCGCAAAAACCCTTGCTGTGCGCCGGCCAGTCTGGCCACTTGCCCGGTCGTTTCCCTGGTCCGCGGTTCGCCGCGTCATCGAAGACGGTGTTTTTCTCGCTCTGCATACACTACCTTTCTTATTACTAACGGCGTCACAAAGCGGCGTGTCGATGCTTCAGGTCTGTTCCCTGGTTCCGTTTCTGTCTATACGCGCTACGGAGTACATGAAGCGCATTCCGGGGGGCCAGGCAGCGGCGTTCGTGTTTCTTGCCGAAGGAATTGTTGCAGCTTCATGTCTCACCATGCTTCCGTGGACCGCTTTCCTATGGCTTGCCGGTGCCATCCCCGCCTTGCATGCCGCCCGGCGAGCGGAGTTGTGTCAGAAAGCAACGATTTGGATGGAGCTACATCACGCAGGCGCAGGGGATTCTTCTTTATGGAGCAGATCGTGATCTCTTTGCGCGATGTGGAGTTTTGCTACCGGCCCGGCGAGCGCGTCCTGAATCGCGTTTCACTTCAAATCGGACCGGGATTGACTTTGCTGGTGGGGCCGAACGGCTGCGGCAAAAGTACACTGGTTAAAATTCTGGCCGGAATTGAGCGGCCGGATTCGGGTACTGCCGAAATTGACGGCTTTGATCTTTGGAAACAGGAGGTGGCCGCCCGGCGAAATCTCGCGTACGTGTCTGAACACCCGGATGTGACACCGTATGCGACGATCCGAGAGGTCATTCATTTCGTCTGCCGGTTGCGGCTTGAACCTTTGGAGAAAGGCGATGCCACGCTCGTGCGGGCCGGCCTGGCGTTCATAGCGGACCGGTCGATCCGCGAGGTTTCTATGGGACAGCGACGTCGTGCAGTCATGGCGGCGGCGTGGATAGGTTCGCCCAACGTGGTCATCCTCGACGAGCCACTGGAAACCATGGACAGGATCATGCGCAAAGAGATCCTTTTGTGGATTAATCGACTCCTGACAACCGGCGCCACCGTTGTGATCGCAACACACGAAATCGAACCTTTTGTGGCTGAAGCCATCCGAGTTATTACCGTCCGCGGTGGTACGTGCCGCCTTATCGAACCGTTGCCGACGGATCATCAGCAGCGAACTACATTATTAGAATCCATCAGCGGCGGTACCTAAGTAGTGCGTTTCGTAATTACGGTGACGTATTGATGGGCCAGGCGCATTCCCCTCCTTGCAAAGGAGGGGTGGCTGCGCCATTAATAAAATGATGCGAAGCCACCGAAGCGGCGCAGACGGGGTGGTCGCTCACAAGTAACGTTCTGGACTCGCATTCCGAAAACATCGTCTGTGAGCGACCACCCCCGTCCACGCCTTTTCGGTACGGGGCTTCTTCTTGATGGCGCGGCCTCCCCTCCTTTGCAAGGAGGGGAATACGCACTACTAAGTAACCGTTTGACACCAGTGAAGCCGCGGATATAGTCTGCCCAAACACACCTCCGGACAAGGGAAACTGATCAACAATAGAAAAGGAGAAGCACCATGACCCAGTCGGTTCGAGCGTGGCGAACCTCACGGGCGATTCGGTTGTTTGTTTTGGTTGCCTTATTTGGGACTGCAACGCAACTCGTTTTGTCGCGCGAAGGCCGTGCGCCTCAAGATGGAACCCGGCGGACGAAAATAATCGGGAAGGATCGGCTCGTTTCGGTAGAGCCGCTGCCCGAGATGGACGGGGAGATGTGCGTGTATCCCGAGCTGATGGCGTCGCTGCAGCAGGAGTCCGCTTCAACTCTCATGGCCTCGTTGCCGCAACAGCAATCGGGAGCCGCACCAGTGCCTTCCACTCCTCCTCGCCGGCCGAGCGATGCGGTAAGGTCGGCGGTGGCGACAAGAAAACCGATCAGCACCGTCAAAGACCCCCGCAATTCGTTTGCCGGCCTTGTCGTCGACCCCATCCGCAATGAAGTCATAATGGCCGAAGAGAATAATTTCAGTATTCTCGTCTATGACCGAACGACGAATACGCCTCCCGGCGCGGCGCTGAGTGAGCCCAAGCGCATGATTCAGGGAGAGAGTACCTTTCTTGAATTCGCTTGCGGAGTGTATGTTGACCCGACGACGGGCGACATCTACGGCATCAACAATGACACGTTGAATTGGATGACCGTGTTTGACCGCAACGCCAGGGGCAATGCAGCTCCGAACAGGAAGCTTGCAACTCCACACAGCACGTTCTCCATCGTCGCAGATGAAGAGAATCAGGAATTGTTGATGACGGTCCAGGACCCTCATGCGGTAGTGACGTTCAAGAAAACCGCGAAGGACCAGGACGCTCCGGTGCGGTTGCTGCAGGGACCAAAGACCCGGATGGCCGATCCGCACGGTCTGGCGCTGGACCCGAAGACGGGCCTGATTTACGTCACCAACTGGGGCACACATAATGAACGCAGAATCCCAGCTGTGGGCGGAGGCACCGGCCGCGGAGCTCGAAAGCCGAACTGGCCGGTCGGAGGCGACCAGAGCATCCCCGGTTCGGGATATTTCCGGCCTCCTTCGATTACGGTCTATCGCAAGGACGCCCAGGGAGATGTCGCGCCGCTGCGCGTAATTCAGGGCCCCAGGACCTTGATGAACTGGCCGACGTCGATTGCGGTGCACCCGGATCGCGGGGAATTGTTTGTCGCCAACGATACGGGTGACAGTGTGACCGTTTACCGCACGGATGCGGACGGAGACGTCGCTCCCATTCGAATCCTCAAGGGACCCCGGAGCATGATCAAGAATCCTACCGGAGTGGCCCTGGATTTAAAGAACAACGAGCTGTGGGTCGCGAATTTCGGCAACCACTCGGCCACTGTTTTTCCGATCGATGCGGCAGGAGATCCAGTCCCGAAACGTGTGATCCGCAGCGGGCCTGCTAATGCGCCGTCGCCCATGCTGAGCAATCCGCATACGATCGCTTACGACACGAAACGAGACGAGCTTCTCGTCTCCAACTGAGTGGGCCACCCGCAGATTGCGGCATTCGCCAGGTTGGCGAATGGTGGTGCAAAACCGACGAGAGCAATTGCCGGTCAGAACACGCTGTTCAACCGCACGATTCACGGCATGGCCTACGACCCGGTGCGCGATGAAATCCTCGTGCCGGGGAACCATGCTTTTGCCATCCTCACCTTCCGCGGGGATGCCAATGGTGATGTTCCGCCCGTTCGCAAGATTTTCGGACCAAATACCACGTTGTTAAATCCGAGCAACGTGTCGATAGATCCGGTTCATGGAGAAATCTTTGTCGCGCAGGGCAACCGGGTGGTGGTCTTTCCTCGGGATGCCGACGGAGACGTGGCTCCCATCCGGATTCTGCAAGGACCTGATACAGGGTTTTTGCCCAGACCGAACGATACTCAACGGG
>QHXD01000473.1 GCA_003223895.1 Acidobacteriota bacterium | reverse complement strand
CGGTGGCGAACTCCATCGACGGGAACGTGGAGCCTTGACCGTGCTTCTGGGCAATGTGCTGATCGATTGTTGTTGCCAGGTGGATCTTGCTGCCATGGGCCGGCATCGTCCCGGACAGGTACATGGCGCAACTGGGTGAATGGCCGCTCTCGCCGGTGTTATAGAGACCAGACACAACGGTCACATAGTTCCGGAACGGCTCCAGAGGCTTGAGGATGGGTGAGAACTCGAAGTCGACGCCCTCCTTCGCCGGCGTCCACTGCTTCATGATTGAGCCGTGAGGCACGTAGATGAATCCCCAGCGTGCCATCGGGCTTGCGGCAGTCTTTGCCAGCGGTGTCTGGGCCGGAACCATGGATTCAAGGAACGGTAACGCTACTGCAACGCCTGCACCACGCAGAAAAGTGCGGCGGGACAAATGCTTCTTCGTAATGAACATTGGAGCGGCCTCCTTAATTATCGTTTCTTCCTGCTACCTTATTAGTTTCCTTTTCCGTGTCTTCCGACGTTTTCACCTTCATTTGGAACGGTCCGCTTTTGACGATTCCGAGAACGAGCGAAGAAAACTTATAGTTAGTGCGGGCGGAATCTCTAAGGATCGAGCGGACGACAGGCATGTCGTAATACTCGATTCCACGGCCGAGGCCGTACGTCAAAAGCATTTCGGTCATGGTACGTACAAATTGTTCAGGACGCTTCAGAACCGCCTGGCGAAGACCCACGGGGCCCTCGACCCTGGTTCCGTCAAAGAGTGTGTCTGACGAATCGATCTTCGCGCCGCCATCGCTGGAGCGCCAGCGGCCGATCGCATCGAAGTTTTCCAGCGCCAGACCGATCGGATCCATGAGCTTGTGGCATCCCGAGCAGGCCGGATTCTTGCGATGCTGTTCCATACGGTCACGCATCGAAAGGACCTTACCCGGCGTCTCGTCAAGCGGCGGCACATTGTCCGGCGGTGCCGGCGGCGGTGTCCCGAGAATGTTCGTAAGCACATACTTGCCACGGTTCACCGGCGACGTCCGGTTGGCATACGAGGTCAAAGCCAGGATGCTGCCCTGACCGAGCAATCCTTTTCGATATTCATCGGTCACCGTGACACGGCGGAACTGATCGCCGTAGACATTCGGAATTTTGTAGTGCTTCGCCAGACGTTCGTTCAGAAACGTGTAGTCGGCGTTCAGCAAATCCAGTGCAGTGCGGTCCTCGAGAACGATGCTTTCGAAAAGCATTTCCGTCTCCCGCGCAAGGCCCTGCCGCAGGTTGTCATCGAAGTCCGGGAAGATGTCCTCATCCGGGCGGTGACTTCTTATATTGCGCAGATACAACCACTGTCCCGCAAAGTTGCTGCCCAGCGCCCGGGCGCGTTGATCCGCCAGCATCCGCCTGACCTGCTGTTCAAGAACCGCAGGATTCTTGAGCTTGCCTTGAACCGCCAGGTCCAGTAACTGATCGTCGGGAATGCTGCTCCATATAAAGAAGGACAGGCGCGACGCGAGCTCCAGATCACTGATGCGATAGATCGTGCCCGGCGCCGCATACAAGCATGAACGCGAGCGCCTGTTGAATCCCCGTGTCAAACGTACTGCCTTTTCCACCGCTCTTCTGATAGAAACCGACCACACGGGCAAGCTCCACATCCGTCACGGGGCGCCTGTACGCCCGCCGGACCATGGTGGAAAGGATCTTTTTAGCGCACGTCAGGCCATCGCTGTTGGGGGCCGGGCTGCAGACGAATATGCGGCGACGGCTCGGGGACTCTCCGGAAGCGCTCACGTTGAACGGCCCCTCAACGGTCACCTTGTCGATTTCAGGAATGCCCACCGGCGTAATGGGATCGATCCGTTCGCGTTGGAAGGGCTCCAGCAGTTCGACGGTCGGCGCGGAGCTCTTCTTGAGGAAGGCTACGCCGATCGAATGCGGACCGGCTTTCACGGGGATGCGTGTCTCGAAACGCTTTTCGATGAGATCTCCGCCCGACGTCGGATTCAGGTAAGCGTTCCGCTCATCCGCACCGCCTCCGAATCTTTCGAGATGAACCCGGTCACCATCGAAAGTGACTTCCAGGTCGTGAGACGTCTCCAGGCCGCGAACGATGTTTACAGTCTCGCGATACAGTTTCGGGCGGATGACGTACTCACCATCAACCGGGAAGTTATAGCGAATCAGAATGCCGCCACGTGTCCCGATCGGCAGGCCTTCGACGTGGTCGTTTTGCGAGAGGTCCGACCGAACTCGAAACGTCTCCAGCGTCGGAGTAATTTGGGTATTGCCAATCGCGAGATCGGTGATCTTCCAGGCAGCAGAAAGGTAACGATCCATCAGCGCCGGCGACATGGTCAACGCATCGGCAATATTGTCGAATCCGTAGGCCTCGTAGTCCGCCGGAAGGTACGACGTGACATCCACATCCAGCGAGAACAAGTCGCGAATCGCGTTGCCGTATTCGGCCCGGTTCAGGCGGTGAAGAACGGTCTGCCCCGGATTCGGTTTCGCAGCCGCGACCTTGTCGATCGAGGTCTCCAAATAGGATGCGAAGCTGTCCAGCGATGCCTTGTCCGGGCGCGCCATTCCAACCGGAGGCATCATGCCGCCCCGAACCTTCCGGATCACCTTTTCCCATACTTCCGCGCCTTCGGTAACCCTAGCAAGGTCCATGTTTTCCAGCACCAGGCCCCCGGTTTTGGCGCGTTGATTGTGGCAGGTGACGCAGTATTTATCGACGAGCGCGCGCTGCTCGGTTGCGGAACTTGCGGCGGTTTCCTGCGGCGTGGCGGCCAGCAGCTGCGGCCTGCTGGAAACCGACCAGAGAACTGCAAACAAACATGCCAGAATAAACGGGTTTTTTCTCATAAGAATTCTCTTTGGCTATACCGTACTTTCGGCACGTAAGTCAAGATTTATGAGTGTGTTAATGCAATTTAAACGGTCGGCGTTGTGATGGCGAGGCGCAACACGGCAGACCATGAACGGGTGCAGGCTCGATCGTTTGCGGCTCAAACTGCAAACGGCTCCAGACCGTTTGCAGTTTGATCTAAAACTACTCCCCGATCACGCCCTCCTTATAGGCGTATTGCATCAGTTGTGCATTGCTCCTCAGATTCAGTTTTTCCAGTAGACGACATCGGTATGTGCTGACCGTCTTGACGCTCAGCGCCAACTGCCCGGCGATCTCTTTCATGGCCATACCGGATGCATACAGATACAGCACCTGGTATTCACGATTCGACAGACGGGCGGGTCTGTTCATTCGATCCATGTTGAACAGCACCGTTTCGGCAAGCTCTCTGCTGACGAACTTTCCTCCTCGCGAGACCTTCCGGATGGCATCGAGAATGGTATCGGGCGGTTTGGACTTGTTCAGGTACCCATCGGCGCCTGCCGCCAGCATTTGAATGGCATGTTGATCTTCAGTGTGCCTGGTTAAGACCAACGTAAATGGCGGCCGTCCGCGGATTCGTGTCTTTTCCAGTGACTGAAGAAAGGCCAGGGAATCCAATTCGCCGTCCAGAACAAGGAGATCACAGTCCTTGCCGGCCTTCTGGAGGGCTTCTTTGCAGTTATCCGCCTCCCCGATAACCGTCAAGTCGCGCATGGTGGCGATGATGCTCTTGAGACCTTCGCGAAAGACTGGCTGACCATCGACAAGATAAACACGCATCTTGCTCGTCCCTCCCAGCTCATTTGGCAATTCCAATCAACGTGACGAAACAGACTAATCGGTTGCGGCACGTATTTGTCCCAGAATCCGTCAGTAGATTTACGTTTCGATCTGGCTACTTAAGCTGAATAAACAATGAAGGGCTGGCAGCAAGTTTTCTGCCGTTGATTCCATCACGTTGGGATGGTGCAGAATCGACACGAAGAACGAAAACATGACAGCCATTTGTCCTCGCGCGATCGTTTCGTCGTGGTTTTTTTGGATGGATGCTCGGTGACGTCTGTGGAAAACCAACTCGGATACTCTCGGTTGGGCAAATCTTATTACGTGCGTGACTGCGACTTCATTTCATAGGTCTCGCAATTTCCACTGAACTCGCAATCACGTTGTTTGTGTCATGGCATTCCGAACGCACTTGAAGATCTCCCGCTACCACAAGAGGGCGCAAGACGACCACACCTTGCGTGATCGCTTCATGCGGTTCCGAATTTTTCCTGGGTCCCGTAATTCTCCGGCTTTCTCACAATGAGTACAGGACGTTCGGACCGATGAGTCACCTTGTGGGAAACACCACCGTGGCCGCCCATGGCGATCAGGTCCGCGCCGAGTTCTTCCGAACATCTCATAATCTCGTTTGCGGGATCGCCTTCGGCAGTGAACTGATGATGCGAAATCAGTCCCTGATGTGCGAGCGCCGCATTCGCCGCCATGAAAATCTTTTC
Source organism: Acidobacteriota bacterium (assembly GCA_003223895.1). GTDB lineage: Bacteria > Acidobacteriota > Terriglobia > 20CM-2-55-15 > 20CM-2-55-15 > 20CM-2-55-15. Next base: position 1,134 of record QHXD01000473.1, on the reverse strand, counting down.
GGCTTCCAGCTGGCGCTCGATCTCGAGGCGGTGTCTTTTATCAGGATCCATCCACAGAGTTTTGAGAAGCGATACCACAGGTTTCTGGACATGGAGAAGATCGATCTCCGCTCCTTCCGCATCGATGAGAATGCCAAGCTTTCGGGCTGCCTCGAGAGAGCCTTCCGATCCATCTACAGCCAGCAACACTCTGCGCGTTCTTGCCCAAATCGGGGAAGCCAGTTCGGTGGAACCGTCCAACGCTGCTACTGCGGGCAAAGGATTTCCCGCAAGCAACTGCAACGCAGATTTTCCCGCTGTGGTCAGATGGCGAATCCGCTCGAATGGAAAACCGGAAGATCGAATCGCGCGCGCCAGGCTGTGGCCGCACATGACGGTCCGTTGCTGGTGGTGCGGTAAGGCTTCAATCAAGGCGCGCGCAACTCCAAGCGCACCCGCAGCGAAGGGCTCGATTTCCCAAATCCCCATCGGGCCGTTCCACAGAATGGTGTGAGCGAAACCGATCAATTCCTTCAAACGATCGAGCGTTCGAGGTCCAATATCGACCGCGAGGTCTGAAGGACCCATCTCCTCGGCGAGCACCTCTCTGGATTCGGGCGGGCGTGATTGAAGGCCGTTCTGGAAATCTATGAAGTCTATCGCCCGAACAACAACGAAATCCCGTGGCAACACCAGCTGGGTTTTTCCTCTCGCTTTGCGCAGGAAATCCCGCACGACAGGAAGAAAATCGTCATCCACGGGGCTCGCGCCGATCTGACATCCTTTCGCTCTTAGAAATGTGCATGACAGCGCTCCTCCGATGAAGAGAACATTCAGCCGGGGCAGCAGGCTTTCAAGGATTGGAAGCTTCTCTTTGATGCGCCCTCCTCCGATCAGAGCCAGAAACGGCAAGTCAGGACTATCCAGCAAAAGCTCGAACATCGATAGCTCACGTGCGAGTGCCAGGCCGGCTGCGGCGGGTCGTATATGACGAGTAATCCCTAAGGTCGAAGCCATTCCCCGGTAGGCCAGCGCGAATGCATCGTTGCAGTAGACGTCGCACAATTCCCCCAGCTCTCCGGCAAACTCCGGATCGTTTGTGTCTTCGCCGGAATGAAAGAACAGATTTTCGAGCAGGACCAGGTCGCCATTCTG
>QHXD01000477.1:2586-7171 GCA_003223895.1 Acidobacteriota bacterium | reverse complement strand
CGACTAATGCGAGGCAGGCTGCTTCATCGGATGCATGGGCCGGAGCAAGTTGCATCACGCGAGCGACCTCGGCATACCGCGAAACGGCGCCCTGCCACGAAAACCGTGTCACCGTGGGCAGCAGCACCGCGTTCGAAAGGCCATGCGGGAGACGGAACATCAGTCCGAGCGGACGGCTCATCCCGTGGACCAGGCACACGCTCGAGTTGGTAAAAGACAATCCTCCCTGCAAAGCAGCGAACGACATGCCTTCGCGCGCCTGCCTGTGGCTGCCTTCGGCCCACGCCGTGCGCAGGCATTCCTGAACCTTGCTGACACACGAGAGCGCCAGTGAGTCCGTCAGAGCGTTGGCCTTGCGCGAGACGTAGGCTTCGATTCCGTGCGTGAGCGTGTCGACGCCGACATGCGCCGTCAAGGGTTTCGGCATCGATAACGTCAACTCATAATCGACGACGGCCGCCGTGGGCGTGAGCTTCGAATCGAGGATCATCATCTTTACGTTCCGCACGGTGTCCGTGATGACGGCCACTTTTGTTGCCTCGCTTCCCGTGCCCGCCGTCGTCGGCATCGCAACCAGGGGCGGCCCCGCCCTGGGGATGCCCTGGTAACCCTGGAATTCGCTGAGCTGTTCTCGGTTCGTCGATGCAACCCCGATAATCTTCGCTACATCGAGAGCGCTGCCTCCGCCGATCGCGAGGATGGAGTCGGCACCTGCGGCACGAAACCGCTCAACGCCCAGCTTCACATTTTGATCGGTTGGATCGGGCTGGAAATCGCTGAACAGTTCGCCGGAGATGCCCGCTCGCTCCAGGCTCGCCTGGATCTCCGCAACGAACTCGGTGGCCTTGAAAAACGGATCCGTAACGAGAAGCGGGCGGCGCACGTCGAGTCCGGAAAGGATCCCGGACACTTCCCGGCGACAACCGCCTCCGGTGAGAATGATGCTGGGAGAATCAAAACGTGTCGACATGGGAGGTCCTTTCATAAGTGTCGGAAATTCGGGGACAGACGTATAAATCACCTAATTAGCTTTGAGGGTTACTTTCTTCGCTAATTAGGTGATTTATACGTCTGTCCCCGAATTTCCTTCTGATATCGTAGTCCGGGGGTGAAGTCATGAGTAAGGTATCTTCGGAATACGTTGAGATCAAGGTCGATGACGGAACCAGCATGCAGGCATGGTTTGCGCGGCCGGCAGAACAGCAGGCCAAGCGTGGATTGCTGGTCTTCCAGGAAGCTTTTGGGGTGAACGCGCACATCCGCGACGTCACCGAACGGTTCGCGGGTCTCGGCTTCGCCGCGGTAGCTCCCGAATTGTTTCACCGGTCCGCGCCGCCAAAATGGGAAGGCCGCTACGATGACTTTCCGTCGGCGATGCAGCAGTTGCAGAAACTGACGGAGCCTGGCCTCGAGAATGATGTTCGCTCCACATACAACTGGTTGAAGAATCGCGCGGAAGTCGGTGATGCGATCGCCTGCATCGGGTATTGCATGGGAGGACGAACCTCGTTCCTCGCCAATTCCGTCGTGCCGCTGAAGGCCGCGATCTCCTACTACGGCGGAGGCATTCCGGCTCTGCTTGGCAGGACAAGCAAGCTTCAGGCTCCGATGCTGCTTTTCTGGGGCGAACTCGATCAGCACATTCCCCCGGAACAGCGGAACCAGGTGACGAAGGCGATGCGGGACGCCAACAAGCAATATGTCGATGTGGTCTTTTCGAATGCGGATCACGGATTCTTCTGCGATGCACGCAAGAGTTACGAACCTGGTGCGGCTCGCCTCGCCTGGGATTTAACGCGATCGTTCCTTGATGCCCGCGTCTGACTAGGGATATTAACCACAAAGGCACAAAGGGCACAAAGGCAGGCCGCAGCGTGTTACTGCGGCCTGCCTTTGTGCCCTTTGTGCCTTTGTGGTTAATATCCCTGTTCAAGGAGGGGAATAGCCATTTTTCTATATAATCCACGCATGCAAATCCTTCGAGTGGCCGGCACTCTTGTCATAATGTTGCTATTGGCAGCCTGTAGCAGGAGCCAGGAGTCCACCGCCATGGCTGATGCACAACCCGGAATACCGCTCACGCTGGCCACTGAACGGGCTCGAACGATTCAAGGTCTGCACTACGACCTGTCATTCGCGATTCCCGCCGCTGCAACCGAACCCATCCCGGGCCGTGCCGCCATTCACTTCGATCTGAAAGAAATCTCTACGCCGCTCGTGCTCGACTTCACGCCGGGTGCAGACTCGATCACATCGGTCTCCATCAACCGGCAACCGTCGAAGTATCGACTCGTCCGGGATCACATCATCATCCCGAAGGAAGAACTCACGCTCGGCGAGAACACCGTCGAAATCGCTTTCCGGGCAGGCGATGCATCCCTGAATCGCAATCCCGATTTCATGTATACGCTTTTCGTCCCGGCGCGCGCGCACCTCGCTTTTCCCTGCTTCGATCAGCCGGATCTGAAGGCCCGCTTCGCTCTCGAGTTGACGATTCCCTCGGACTGGCAGGCCGTCGCCAACGGCGCTCAAACCTTTCACGAAGCGTCCGGCGATCGTGTCCGCGTTCGCTATGCCGAAACCCAACCGATCTCGACCTACATCTTTGCTTTCGCCGCAGGAAAGTTCGAAATGGAAACCGCCCAGCGCAACGGCCGCATGTTTCGCATGTTCCATCGCGAGACCGACGCGAAGAAGGTCGCTCGCAATCGCGATGCGGTTTTCGATCTTCATGCGTCATCGCTGGAGTGGCTGGAGAAGTACACGGCAATTCCCTACCGCTTCGACAAGTTCGACTTCGTCGCGATTCCCTCATTCCAGTTCGGCGGCATGGAGCATCCCGGCGCCATCTTCTACAATGCGTCGTCTCTACTGCTCGATGAATCCGCCACCGAGAACCAGATGCTGAACCGCGCCAGCACGATCGCGCACGAAACCTCGCACATGTGGTTCGGCGACCTTGTCACCATGCGATGGTTCAACGACGTCTGGATGAAGGAAGTCTTTGCCAACTTCATGGCGGCGAAGATCGTGAATCCCGCGTTTCCGAAGGTGAATCACGAGCTTCGCTTTCTTGTGGCCCATTACCCTTCGGCGTATTCGGTGGATCGCACGGCCGGCACGCATCCCATTCGGCAGGAACTGGCGAACCTTGACGAAGCCGGCAGTCTTTACGGAGCCATCATTTATGAGAAGGCGCCCATCGTGATGCGCCAGCTCGAGCGCATCCTAGGACCGGAACGTCTGCAGGAAGGTCTTCGCGTTTATCTCCGGCAATTCGCTTTCGGAAATGCCACATGGCTTGATCTTATCCACGTGCTCGATGACCTCACACCACTCGATCTCGCCGCATGGAGCCGCGCATGGGTCGAGGAACCGGGACGTCCTTCCATTCGAACGGAAGTTGAAGGCCGGCGCATTGCATTCGTTCAAGCAGATCCGCGCTGGACCCAGCACATGGAGATTCTGGTCGGGAATTCAGGTAGCGCGCGATCCCTGCCGCTCGACCTTCAGGGCGCACGGGCCGAGCTGCCGGTCCCAGCACGACCGGAATTCGTGCTTCCCAATGGCGGCGGGCTGGCCTACGGAAACATCACGCTTGATGATGCGAGCCGCGCCTATCTGCTGCAGCATCTGCCGGATTTGAAGGATCCGGTTTCGCGGGGTGCGGCATGGGTCACTCTTTGGGATGAAGTACTCGAACGCCGCGTGCAGGCTGCCGATTTCGCCAAGCTTGCCCTGGGCGCCCTGCCGCGCGAGGACACGGAGCAGAACGTACAGCTCGTGCTCGGCTATATGAGTAGCGCGTTCTGGACGTTTCTGCCGGAATCGGCGCGGCCGCCATTGGCGCCAGGACTGGAAGAGACACTGCGTTCGGGCCTCACGCGTGCGACATCGTCGAGCCTGAACTCCGTCGTCACAACGCCCGATGGGATCGCATTTCTGGAACGGGTCTGGCGCCGGCAGGAGAAGATTCCCGGCCTCACTCTCGTCGAACCCGACGAAGCCGCGATGGCTCTGGACCTGGCCGTCCGCTCGGTTCCGGCCGCCGCGGCAATCCTCGAGGAACAACGCGGACGCTTCATGAATCCCGACCGGAAGGCGCGTTTCGAATTCGTCATGCCCGCGCTATCGGGGAGTCCGGAAACACGAGACACGTGGTTCAAAAGCCTGGCCGATGTGAAGAACCGCCGCCGCGAACCCTGGGTGATTGACGGTCTCCGCTATTTGAATCACCCGCTGCGCGGCACCCAATCGGAGAAGTACGTCCGCCCAGCGCTCGATTTGCTTCGAGAGATTCAGCGTACCGGCGACATCTTTTTCCCCAAGAACTGGATGGACGCCACTCTTGGGGGCCACAACACCCGCGCATCCGCGGACGCCGTTCGCGCGTTTCTGGATGAACAAAAGGACTACCCGGTTCGCCTCCGGCGCATTATCCTGCAGTCTGCGGACGACCTCTTTCGCGCCGCCGATATTCTCAACGTACCGAAGAGCTGACAGGCTGGTCCACTGTAGCGGCGGTCTATGACCGCCGGTATTTCGTTGATACCAGGAAAAACCGGCGCTCATAGAGCGCCGCTAC
>QHXD01000477.1:0-2571 GCA_003223895.1 Acidobacteriota bacterium | reverse complement strand
GGATTATTCGGAACGCTTTGCCCTTTCGCGTCCGGTAGGTCAAAAAACCCCGGCGGTCCAGTGTTGCGATGTCATTGCTGCCGAGCTCATCACTGAGCAGCACGAGTGTGGCATCTGCGAAATCCATCGGGACGTTTGAATATTTCTCCATTAGCGAGACGGCAGAGAAGAGTTGTTGTGCTTGCGCAGATTCGAAGACGTGTATGCTCGCTGCCTGCACAAATTCAGCAAGACGCCTTGGACCACTTTGATTGCTCTTGAGCAGGTACATTGCCTCGGTAATAACGGCACTCGTGCTGCAAAGCATCCCGGCGAAGTCATCAAGTGAACCAGCGACGGCGTGGTGGGCGGCGTCCGTCGGATCAAGATAGGCGACGAGAGGGCCGGTATCAATAAGCAGAGTCCTCATCGCCAGTTCTGTTCTTTCAAATGCTTGCCCCAGGCACTCTTGGGTTTCTGCAAAGGCACTGTACCTTTGAGATGGCCTGCCCTTTCGGAGACCGTCTCATCAGAAAGTGCTTTGGCCAGAATCTCGCGGACCAGGGCGGACCGACTCTTCCCGACCGTCCTTGCCCGCCGGGTGAGAGCCTCATTCTGTTCTGCGTCCAACCGGATTGTGATTGTCTTCTCCATAGACTCACATTGTAACACAATGTGTAAGACATCACTCTGGACGCGCATCAAAGACAAGGTTAGACGTTTGCTTCCTCTCCGCATATTATTAAGCGGCTAATAACCTGAAGGGACGGAACCAATGGTCAACATGAATCGTCGCGTGTTTCTTGCAGCAAGTGGAGGAATGAGTGTGGCGCCTTTCATTCCGCAAACTTCGACGCAAGCGCCGCCCGCCGAAGTGACTCGCATGCTCGCGCGTCACGTCATATCCACGAAGTTCGCGAATCTTCCGGCCGGAGTGCGCAAGGAAGCGGCAAGGACCTTGCTGAACTGGGTCGGCTGTGCTGTGGGCGGCTCGCGCCATGAAACGGTGGACGCGGCGATTTCGGCTCTGGCGCCGTTTTCGGGACCTGGGCAGGCCGGCATACTGGGAAGGAAAGAAAGGCTCGACATTCTTCGCGCCGCACTGGTCAATGGCATCAGCTCGCATGTTCTCGATTTCGACGATACGCATTCTAGAAATATCATTCACCCCGCCGGACCAGTCATTTCCGCCATTCTGGCTCTCAGCGAGCACCGGCCGGTTTCAGGCAGCGACTTCGTGACTGCATTGGTACTCGGTGTGGACGTCGAATGCCGGATCGGCAACGCCGTCTATCCTCCGCACTACGATACCGGCTGGCACATTACCGGCACCGCGGGAGTATTTGGCTCGGCCGCGGCTTCCGGCAAACTGCTCGGCCTGTCGGAGCGGCAAATGTTGTGGGCGTTCGGGCTGGCGGCGACACAACCCGTCGGCCTGCAGGAAATGTTCGGCACCATGACCAAGAGCTTCCATCCCGGGCGCGCCGCCGAGAACGGCCTGACCGCGGCCCTGCTCGCTTCACGGAATTTTACAAGCTCGGAACAGAGCCTCGAAGCAAAATACGGGTGGGTCAACGTCGTCAGCACGGGTCACGATTACAACTACATCACGAGGAAACTCGGCGAGACGTACGAGATTTCGCAAAACACGTACAAGCCTTTCGCCTGCGGTGTCGTCATGCATGCAACCATCGATGGATGCATCCAACTTCACAACGAACATAAGCTCACGGCCAACCAGGTCGATCGCGTCGAGCTGAAGGTTCATCCGCTGGTGATGCAGCTGACGAGCAAGAAAACACCACAGACCGGCCTCGAGGGAAAGTTCAGCATCTATCACGCGGCTGCGATCGCCCTCGTCGAAGGGGGCGGCGGAATAGCGCAGTTCAGCGATCGCGCGGTCCGCGACGCAACGGTCACTTCCCTTCGTGACCGTGTCTCCACGGTCGTGGATTCCACGCTCCACGAAGACCAGGTTCGAATTGTTCTGACCACCAGGGACGGCCGCCGCCTCGAGAAGTTCGTCGAGCATGCTGTGGGCAGTGCGGACCACCCCATGAGCGACCGCGACCTGGAAATGAAATTCTCCGGCCTCGCAGAGGGGATCTTGTCGCCGGACCGCCAGCATCAATTAATGGATCTCTGCTGGAAAATCGAAGGGCTGCCGCAAGCAGGAAGCATAGCTCAGGCCGCCGCCGCTTGAGAGTTCGACAATACACGCGCCCGTGAATAGCCGCGGAGCGGCGACAGAGTGTAGCCCCGGGCGCGAGAACGTGTGAATGAATTGGCAGGAGAGCGTTTGAACTCCCCTCCTCAGTTAGGAGGGGTGCCTGCGAGGCCATCAAGTTCAAAAAAAGGCCGAGCAGGCGGGGTGGTTCCAAAGCCGCGCGTTGCAAGGTTTTGCTTAGGAACCACCCGTCTGCGCCTCCTTCGGTGGCTTCGCGACATTTTCTTAACGGCGCAGCCACCCCTCCTAAGTTAGGAGTACCTCTACCCGGGCGGGCCGGGCCAATAACAGCAAGGAACTTTAGCATTGGTCCAGAGCCGTCCATGATTAAACGTAGAAGGGGGACACGGCAGCGGTAAGCGTAG
>QHXD01000476.1 GCA_003223895.1 Acidobacteriota bacterium | reverse complement strand
GAAGGATTCTATAAACGTCTCAGTGCTTGGCAGGAATGCCCTTATCTATTCGATGGGCAATCTCGGCTTACGCGCCGGATCGTTCCTGTTGATTCCGCTCTACACCCATGCTCTTCCAATTGACCGGTATGGCGCCCTGGCGTCCCTGCTCATGGTTGCCCAGGTCCTGGGCATGTGCATGGATGCCGGGACGCGAAAAGCAATCACGCGGTTTGCTGCAGAATTCGAAGAAAACGGCCGAATGCATCAGCTGGTCGGGACTGCGATAGTACTGACATTGCTCTGCAGCAGTATCGTGACACTGCTGGCCGCGATCCTGCTGCGCCCCTTCTTTCTGTCCATAGTCGGTAAAGACGATCTGCTTTCTTATACTCTTCTGACCTGCGGTGCAGCCGTCACTCAGTGTCTCTTTTCGAACATCGTCACCTACTACGCGGCCAGGAATGAAGGCGGCAAGTTTACTCGTCTTTGCCTTGTTGCACTTTTTGTACTCATTGCGGTCAGCAGCGTGTTTCTGTTCGTGTTCCAGTTGGGAATCAAGGGAGCTCTGGGTGCCCAGATTGTTACATATGGAGGCTTGTGGGTAACAGGGACGTTACGAGTGGCCTGGAAGACCGGAATTGGGTTTTCGATTTCCCTGATGAAACGTCTGGCTGTGTATGGTTTCCCGCTGGTATTCGCGATGTCCGGGGATTTAGTGACGGATGCGGCGTCGATATTTTTCCTGGGCCGATTCGCGGGACTGAGCCAGGTCGCTACTTATTCCATTGGCTGCAAGCTGGCGCAAGTGGCAACTCTGATCTTGATCAACCCCTTTCAGGTAGCGTGTGAACCTTTTGTCTACAGCCACCTCGGCAAGCCGCAGATCGGTCCGACCATAGGCAAATTGCTCACGTACCTGATGCTGGCGTTTGCGTTCGTGGCGTGCGGCGTCGCTTTTGTGTCGCGCGACTTACTCTCCATCGTTACTCCTAAAGAATATGCCCCGGCCTATTCGGTCATGTTGCTGGTGCTTCCAGGGATAGCTTTCAGAGGGATCTACTACATCGGAGAGTGCCTGCTGAATATCAGGAAAAAGACTCACATTGCCGGAATCAGCGTCGGCGGTTTCACGATCCTGAGTGTGATTTTGAACTATCTGTTGATACGCAGCTGGGGTGTGTACGGCGCGGTCGTCGTGTTCAATGTGACGATCGTCGGCACTGCCCTGGTTGTGATGGCCATGGGATTAAAAGCGTCGAGACGCTTGTTGACCAGCGCTGCGCTGGCAGCATCTCTGTTGCTGTGTATTGTCACGCTGCGGCACAGCGCGGCCTACCTTTATTACACGATCATTCCGTTGACGGTCTTTGCGGGTATTGCGTTTCTCTTCGTAGGCGGCTTCTTTGACGTGGAAGAGCGGTCTTATATCCGAACTTTCGTCGGGAAAGTGTGGGCAAAGCGGGCAGGAGCATATGGTGTCTAGGCGTGTCATCACGGGTGAGCAAGTCGACAAGAGGGCCCTTGCAGTGTGGGTCGCGATATTCGTGTTGACGGGCACTTACCTTCGCACTCGCGAGGCCGACGCGATCCCCACCACAGACTGGCTGGTCATGCTTCAGGTTCTGGCGGGAGTTCTCGGAATAGTGATCGGGACATTGATGATCAAGAGGCACGGCACGGGATTCGGCGGAAAAGCCGCCATGGCATGTGTCATCGCCGCCGGCTCCTCGGCAGTGTTCAGCGAGTACATGCAAGTGGTGGCAGGCTACTGGGTCGTGCTTGCCGGAGGTTATCTGCTGACAATTGGTCTCGTTCGGCAATCCAGGCGACAAGAGGATTTGAACCTGATCGAATATGCGTGCTTCCTCACCTTGTTTGCCATTCTGCTGAAGGACACCGTCATCGCGCTTGCATACCCTGACCCGGATGCGCCGGAGGGTGAACTCTTCCGCCTGGGAATGGGCCTGACACACGCCAATACGATGAGCGTTCTGGCTTCGATTGCCTTTTGGATGTCGTTTGGACGGGATCTTCCCCGGCAGCGCTTCCTGTTATGGCCCGCCCGTTTCCTCTTTGTAGCAGTCATCGTGCTGTCGCGAACGCGCACGGCCATGATCGGGCTGGTACTGGCGGGGATTATCGGTTCCGCCATTCGACAGATGCGCGGGGACAGGTCAAGGACATACCCGTTACTGGTTGCGATTCCATGCGCGTTCATGGCGGTTGTCGTCTTGTCGGTGCTGGCGGCGTCATGGGAGATACCGGCCGTGGCTTCGGTTGCCCAGGCTTTCAACCGGGGTGAGGACGCGCAAATGGTGATGTCCATAACGGGGCGTACCGAGATCTGGACACATGCCCTGGAGAAGATTACCGATGCGCCCTTGTCACAATTCCTGTTTGGACACGGCTTCGGGGTCAGCCGGTTCGTCTTGAATGATGGGTATCGGGCCACCGAGTACTACGCGGCTCATGCCCACAACGGCTTACTCGAAATTGTACTGTCCATGGGTTTGCTGGGTGCGATTCCATTCATTGTCTGCGTCCTCTATAGCCTTCGCTGGATAACGCGCTTTGCGAGTTTGCAGGAAACCTTCTCCATGGCGTTTTCGCTGCACGCGGTAGCAGCCGTTTTCATCATTCTCCTGGCTTCCGTGACTGAGCCGTTCCTGGGCGGCAAGCTCGGACCAGTCGCGCTGATCTTCGTTTTCTACTACACAGCGTTGGATCAACGTGAGTGTATTGCGAGGTGATTCATGCAGAGTACGTATGCCCTTATAACGCCGGCACGAAATGAAGAAGCAAATATCGAACTGACGATCCAATCGGTGATTTCGCAAACCGTGCAGCCTGAACGATGGGTGATAGTGAGCGACGCATCAACGGATCGCACGGATGAGATTGTTCGCCGCTGCGCGGCACGGCACCGACTGATCCAGTTGATAAGGGTAAGCGAGGACGATGGACCCAGAAGCTTCGCCAGGCAAGTATCCGCAACCAACATTGGCTATGAGGCCATTCGCGCTTTGGACTGCCAGTTTGTGGGCGTTCTTGACGCCGACGTCTCATTTGAACCCGGTTATTACCAGCGGCTGCTGGAGGAGTTCCGGCGAAATCCACGGCTTGGCATTACCGGGGGAACCATTCTTGAAGATCAAGGCGGCTACTATGCGCCACGGATTTGGAACGACGAACGATGCGTAGCCGGAGCGATTCAATTCTTTCGAAGGCAATGCTACGAGGGCATTGGGGGGTACATCGCCCTGGAATGTGGTGGCCAGGACGCGATCGCGCTGGAGATGGCCAGGATGCAGGGATGGGAAGTGACGTCCTTTCCTGAACTGGGTGTTCTCCATCACAGACGGAGTGGAACCGCCGAGACGTCGGCATGGCGATCCCAGATGCGTGCCGGAAAAGCAGAGTATCTACTCGGATATCACCCGGTGTTTCAAGCGCTCAAGTGCCTGAGGCGGGTTAAAGAGAAGCCGCACGGGGTGGCAAGCCTCTTGAGGTTCTATGGATATTGGGCCGCAAGTGTAAGGCGGGAACGCTCTCCGGTGCCCAGAAACGTTGTGCAGTACATGAGACGCGGCCAGATGCAGCGCTTGCGATCGGTGATCTATCCAAATCAAGAGAGCGGGTCCGCGGCAGCGTAACAGAACAGTACGAAGGAGTAGAGAGATGTTCCGTGTGTGCATGGTGGTGTTTTCCGAATATCCGAAGGATCCGCGTGTTCGCCGGGAAGCCGAAGCGCTGGTTGAAGCCGGTATATCGGTGGACGTTATTTGCCTGAGGGGCAAAGGAGCTCCCCAGGAGATTGTTGACGGCGTGCGCGTCTTCAGGCTTCCACTGCAGCAGAAGCGCGCCGGCAAGGCGCGTTATGCATGGGAGTATTGCGCATTCATCGTGATGGCCCTGATCAAGGTGGGATTGCTGCACATGAAGGAGCGTTACAGCATCGTCCACGTCCACAACATGCCGAACATTCTCATACTGAGTGCGCTGTTGCCCCGCCTGTCGGGTGCAAAGGTGTTGCTCGATCTGCACGACCCTATGCCCGAAGTATATATGGCGAAATATTCGAGAAGAGATGGATCCGCAATCCTTCGCCTCTTGCACCTGGAAGAACAGCTTAGTATTCGGTGGGCCGATTTTGTGCTCACGCCAAACATTGCCTTCCGTGAGCTGTTCATTTCTCGAGGTTGTCCTGCGTCCAAGATCGACATCGTCATGAACTCGCCTCAGGAAAAGGTATTCACCCGCGCGAGAGAAGCTACACGTGTCGCGCACGAGAGTGATGAACAGTTTGTCGTGATGTGCCATGGAAGTATCTCCGAAAGAAACGGTCTGGGCACTGCGCTCGAAGCGTTGAACATTGTGAGACAGGAGATTCCCAACTTCGTATTTGAAGTCTTTGGCGGCGGGGATTTTGTTGAAAGCTTTCTCAGGCGCGTCGAGGACCTGGGTCTACAGGAGATCGTTCGCTATCACGGTGGCGTGACGCTGGAGGAGATCGCGGGAGCCATCAAGCGCATCAACGTGGGGATCGTTCCCAACGGGTGCAGCAGGTTCTCCAATCTGAATATGCCGACCCGTATCTTCGAGTACGTGTGCATGGAGAGACCGGTGATTACCGCCCGCACGAAGGGAGTGATGGACTATTTTGACGATGCGTCCATCCATATGTTCGAGGCGGGCGACCCGGATAGCCTCGCGCGCACGATTCTCGAGGTGTACCGGAATCGCGAGCGCTGCCGTGCGGTCCTGGCGCGCGGCATTGCCGTCTATCGATCTCATCGATGGGAACTTGAAAAAGCCAGGCTCGTCAGACTTGTGAGAAACGTTCTGGGCGATGACGACGCCGGAACTGAACGAGAAAAGTTCAAAGTGGGAGTTGCGAGTTGAATTCAGTCTCGAGAGGAACCATGTTGTTTCAAAAATGGAAACAGGACATGAGACGGATCGTGAAGCTGCTGCTCAGTGCGGCTTTCTGGGCCGGCTTGTGGCTTTGGAAAACACTCAGGCGTGCCGCGGGTCGCGAATTGCCGGGCACCTGTGTCGTTCTCTACTACCATGCGGTGACTGCTGAGAACCGTGCCCGCTTTGCCCGCCAGATGGATGAATTGAAGCGATGGGCGAAGCCAATTGCCGCAGACGCGACAAACTCGTTGGCAAGCGGCGTTCATCATGCGGTGGTCACGTTCGACGACGCCTTTCAGAGCACCGCTGAAAATGCCATTCCAGAGCTGATACGGCGAGGAATTCCTTCAACGATATTCGCGCCGACCGGCTATGTCGGTCAGCATCCCTCCTGGACAGAGCAACAAGACTACGAGGACCGGGACGAAGTTGTGATGAGCGCCGAGCAACTGCGGCGGATTTCGTCGGATCTGACATCCGTGGAATCGCATACGGTGACGCATCTCAGGCTTCACTTGTTAGTAGAGTCCGACGCCAGAAGGGAACTTGCTGAATCCAAGCATTGGCTTGAGGCCCAGTTGGGCCGTGAGATCAAGTTCCTCAGCTTTCCCTATGGGCAATACAACACGCAGCTCATCGAGTGGTCGCGCCAGGCGGGCTACAAGCGAGTGTTCACGACTATGCCGCAAGGTGCGTATTCCGAACCAGGGGAATATGTAACGGGGAGAGTACCTATCAGGCCCAGCGACTGGCGCCTGGAGTTCCGGTTAAAAGTGCTTGGAGGATACAGCTGGCTTCCTTTTGCGTTCGCGCTGAGGGATTACATGAACCTTTTATTGGCTGGCCGGAGACACCCGACAGCCTATCGGCAGGTCGCATAGTGGTGGAGCACGTCAGTTCCGAATACACGTTGGAAATCGACAAGGTGAGTGAAGCCGAATGGGCGGAGCTCTTAGTGGGGTTTGAGGACGCGAACATATACCACACTTGGAGTTATGGCTCCCTGCGCTGGGGCCAAAAGAATTTGAGTCACGTCGTGCTTAGAAGAGGCTCGGATGTGCTGGCGTTGGCTCAGACGCGCGTTGTGAAGCTTCCGGTTGTGGGCCGTGGGATTGGCTACATCACCTGGGGGCCGCTGTGGCGTCCGAATGGAAAGACAGCCTCTATTGAAAATCTGCGGGTGATGATCAGAGCCCTTCGACATGAGTATGTGACGCGTCGCGGCCTGCTGCTCAGGGTTCTTCCGAATGAAACAGGAGTGTCGGCTGATCCGGCTGATATACGGTCGACCTTTCACCACGAAGGCTTCCGCCTGGCGGCGGCCTACCATCGCACGCTTCTCCTGGACCTTGGTCCATCCATGGAGGAGTTACGCGATAACCTCACGAAGGAGTGGCGGCGGGAACTGCGGATTGCCGAGAGCAACGGCCTGAGTCTCATCGAGGGAACGGGAGACGATCTCTACGAGGCTTTCAGCGTTCTGTACCGAGAGATGGTTGCGCGCAAGGGGTTCATGCCGGGCGTCGACATTGATGAATTCAGGTCGATCCAGCGACATCTGCCTGAACCCCTGAAGATGCGAATCATGATCTGCGCATTGGATTCGAGACCGATCGCCGCGCTGGTGGGCTCCGTGGTGGGAGAAAAGGGCATTTACCTTCTCGGCGCCACCGGAGACAACGGATTAAGACTGAAAGGCTCCTACTTACTGCAATGGCGCATGGTGGAGTGGCTGAAGACACGGGGCGCCCGTTGGTACGACCTCAATGGGTACGATCCGGAAAGTCATCCAGGTACCTCCGCTTTCAAGGCGGGGCTTGCCGGAAAGCGTGCCGGCAAGGAGGTTTCCCATATCGGGCGTTTCGATGCGTGTCAAAGCGTGGTCAGTTATGCACTGGTCAGTGCCGGTGACGGAATCAGGGCTGTGTCCTCGAGGAGCCGGTGGCT
>QHXD01000484.1 GCA_003223895.1 Acidobacteriota bacterium | reverse complement strand
AATTCATTCACACCTTCTAAAGCCCGCGTTCATAGCATTTTCGCCAATTCCAATGCGTAATACGTAATCAATATATCCGCACCGGCTCGCTTAATAGCTGTCGTTGCCTCGAGAATGATTCGCTCCCTCTCGATCCAGCCGGCGCGTGCTGCGGCTTCGATCATGGCATACTCACCGCTGACCTGATAGGCCGCGAGAGGAACATCGAATCGCTCGCGGGCACGAGCAATGATGTCGAGATATGGAAGGGCAGGCTTTACCATGACGATGTCCGCCCCTTCATCGATATCAAGCTCGATTTCTCTCAGGGCTTCGCGCGCGTTGGGCGGATCCATCTGGTAACTTCGACGATCGCCGAACTGTGGGGTCGATCCGGCAGCTTCACGGAAGGGTCCATAGAAACCTGAAGCGTATTTGGCCGCGTACGCCATGATGGGCGTGTTCGAAAAGCCTTCCGAATCCAGCGCCTGGCGAATCGCCGCGACACGTCCATCCATCATGTCCGATGGCGCCACCATGTCCGCACCCGCGCGAACGTGGCTTACCGACGAATCGGCCAGCAGCTTCAGCGTTGGATCGTTCTGCACATCACCGTGCTTGATAACGCCGCAATGGCCGTGTGACGTGTATTCGCACAGGCAAATGTCGGTAATAAGAAGAAGGTTGCGGACATTCTCACGGATGGCCCGAAGCGCCTTCTGGACGATGCCATTCTCGTCGCAGGCGTCGGAACCGACCTCGTCCTTTTCTTCCGGAAGCCCGAAAAGCAGAATACCTGCAATGCCCGCCTGCTCGGCCTCTCGGGCAATCTTAACGGCGTTGTCCACGGAAATATTGAACTGCCCCGGCATCGAGCCGATTTCCTTTCGGACCTTCTCACCCGGACATACGAAGATCGGATAGATCATCGATTCCGGCGATAACCTTGTTTCGCGGACCAGATTCCGGAAACGTTCACTGCGCCGGAGCCGGCGCATACGATGTGTCGGAAATGCCATTCAGAAAAGTCTTTCCTGCCGCCTGATTGTGCCGTACGAGCCGATGTTCTTCAGCGAGAATGCGAAGCCAAAACTTCTTTCGTTGCGGGCGCCGATATTGAATTGCCTGTACTCGAAAATCAGACCAAGGCAGTCTGTATTATAGCCAACCTGGGCGACCGCACCCTGGAAAAGTGAGCGCTGCACATCATACGAAAGCGAGAAAGCCCCGCTGAGTCCGGGTTTCAGGTTGTTTCCGTAGCTGAGGGTTGTGCGGAGCTGGTTGCTCGGTATCTCGATGGCGCTCCGCCGGGTGAAAAAGTATGAAACCTGTCCCAGCCACTGCCCTCGATTTACGCCGCCAATGACACCGGCGCTTCGAAAGAGATGATCGCGCGTGTCATAGTCGACTTGAAAATCGGTCGAGGTGGCCACGCTGGTCGAAAGCCGCATCGTCGACACGATCGGCGAAACGCGGCGACGTCCATCCGCAAAGGCAAATCCGGAAATATCAAGGAGAGGCGCGAAGACGTTTCGCTGACCGGGGACGATCGCGCCTCCGAAAGTCGGATCGAAAAAATACTTTTGGGCCAGCCGCCACGAAAAAATTTCTCGCGTTGTGAAGAGCCGGTTGGTGAGGGCGTACTCGACCTCATTTGTGTTCGTCACAAGATCGACATCATCGACAACGATCGTTTCGCGGAAACGGTCCGCGCCGCCGATATACCGATACGCCACACTGGGTTCGACCACATGCCGCCATCTGCCAAAGTCCCGCTCGGCCTGAGGCCCGGTAAACTCCGACGTGTAATCGAAGGAAAGGCGATTGAGCGCGTCCCTCACGACTTTCTGCTCCAGCGAGTGAGTGTAGATGGTTTCGCGAACTCCCAGCCTCTGGCTCCAGTCGAACGCGGCCGATCGAATGAGCGGGATTTCCAAAGAGGGATGCAGATCGTAGCGTTCGGCGAATGCCGGAACCTTGATGGCGGCATCGCTGCGGGCGACACCGGAGAATCCGGTATCCAGGCTGAAGTACGCCGGAAACCGGCCTAAAGGTCTGTCCGGAACAGAAATCTCTATCGTCGGAAATTTTCGCAGCGCAACGCTTGGTTGATCGGCGAAAAAGATGACCCTCCGGTCGTAGATGGCGTTGATGCTCGTATCGGGGCGATCGCGTGTAAGAAACGCCAATTCATGTTCTATCGGTGAAGAAATAGTATTGAAACCGTCCTCATAAACCTGACGAAAAACGATGGAGCTGACCAGGTTCATATCGGCAACGCCTCGGAGGTCTTTCGTGAGGTCGCCGAATGCCAGGATACGCACGCTCTGGCCTCCCTGCCCTTTGCGATCTTTTGCAAATAACGAATCGACTGTAATGCGCGAGGTGGCGCTTGGAACAGCCTGGAAAAGCACTCTCCCCGCCGGGCCTCTCTTCGAGAAGTACTCACCCGTAAACAACGCATCGGCACTGCGATTGATCGCCCAGAAAAACGATTCGCGCACACTTGTGCCCTTGGTCGTCGAAGTGGCCGTAAAGGAAGGAATAAGGAATCCGGTAGATCGGTCGCGGTTGCCTGTCGGCAGCGTGACGTAAGGAAGGTAGAACAGTGGAACGCTTTCCAGCTTGAATATCGAGTTTCGGGCACTGACGCGCCTGTTTGTGTTGACCTTGGCTCGAGCGAACGCCATCGTCCAACCTGGCCGTGGCCCGTCACACGTTGTGATCGTGGCATTTCTCAGGTAGTAAATGCCATCCTCGGTCCGCTGAGCTTCCTCTGCGGTAACGAGAAAGCCCGGTCCAAGCTCACCGGAAGCATTAGTTAGAACACCGGCTTTCGTTTCCAGGTTGAAAGTGATGTGGTCGGCTTCGAGATTTTCCTCGCCGCGAGTAAAGTGAAGACGTCCCTCGGCGGTCACTTCTTTTGTTGAGTGGTCGTAAGTCGCCGTGTCCCCTTCTACTCGAATGTCTTGATACGTGATCACAAAAGGACCCGTGATGTGAGAAATGTTCTGGTTCCTTTCCTGCTTTGGAGCCTCAATCGTGACCTGGTCCTGTTGTGTCCCCGCGAAAAGGAGAATAACAATAGCGAATTGAATCACACCGATGAGTATGCCAAACGTTGAGCACAAATCGAAGCGTACGGTCATTTCCATCCAGGAAAGCCAGCCCCAGCTCGATTTCGAAGAAGCGGAACATTCCTTGCCCTTCACTTTTCCGGAATATCAGCGCGAACTGCTGGCGGCCAGAGCCGTTGCGGGCGCTGTTGACTTCGGCATCGTGGCCTTGATTTACCTGGTTTTCATCATCGCCACCTTTCTTCAAATGCCCGGTACCTTTTCACCGGACCGGCGCATTGCCGGAATTTACGCAGCGGGGTTCCTGCTTCTGGTGGCGATTTACTTTTTCCTGTTCATGCTCAGTGCCAGCCAGACGCCCGGCATGAAACATCGGGGGCTCACCGTTGTTACCAAAGTAGACTCTTCACTCGATCCCCGGTATGCCTGTCTGCGCGGGTTCGGCTACCTGATTTCAATTCTGCCCCTGATGCTTGGATTTCTGTGGGCAGTGATCGATCCTGAGCATCTGACCTGGGCTGACAAAGTTTCGGGCACGTACATTAAAAGGCTATAACGTTGGGTGTCATTCGCGTAATTCGCGGCTGATACAATAGAGGTATGGAGAACTTCGCGCTAATCGCGCTGGT
>QHXD01000483.1 GCA_003223895.1 Acidobacteriota bacterium | reverse complement strand
CGAGTACTTGAATTAGAATTATAGAGTGGAACAACCAGACACTATCGAACGGGCAACGGCCGAAAGTGAACCGGGCCGGCCCCCGCTTTTTAATAGAGAGTTGAGCTGGATCGAGTTCAACTCGCGTGTTCTGGAAGAGGGTCTGGACCGATCGCTGCGGCTGCTCGAGCGATTGAAATTCCTCTCCATCTTCTCGACCAATCTCGACGAGTTCTTCATGGTCCGCGTTGCGGGCCTGCAGGAACAGCTCGAAACAAACCCGAGCTCCCTGTCGCCGGACGGCTTGACGCCGGCCACTCAGTTGAAGCTCATCTCCGAGCGTCTGCGTCCGTTGCTCAAAGTCCAGACGGACTGTTTATTGCACGAGATCCTTCCCGGCCTCGAGGCATTGGGCGTCCGGCTGGTGGAATATGCGGATGTGACGGACGACCAGCGCCAGGAACTGGAAAGATTCTTTGCCGAGCGCGTATTTCCCGTGCTGACACCGCTCGCGGTCGATCCCGGGCATCCTTTCCCGTACATTTCGAATATCAGCTTGAACCTCGGCATCCTTCTTGGGCCGGCCGACGGCAGTGCCGACAACGAGCCGCGCTTCGCCCGCGTCAAGATTCCTCCCAAGGTTCCGCGGCTGGTCCCGGTTGGTGAGACATCGTTTGTTCTGTTGGAGCAGCTGGTTTCCGCGCACATTGAATCGCTTTTTCCGCGATGCGTCATTCTTGAATGCCAGCCGTTTCGCATCACGCGCGACGCCGATATCGAGATCGAGGAAGACGAGGCGGAGGATCTGTTGAAGTCGGTCGAACAAACGCTGCGGCAACGCAGATTCGGGTTTGGCGTGCGCCTGGAGGTTTCGTCGACGATGAGTGAGCCTATGGTGGACATTCTTCGCCAGTCTGTGCAGATGGAAGATCAGGATGTTTACTCCGTCGATGGTCCGCTGAATATTCCCGACCTGATGGCGCTGTACAAGTTGAATCTGCCCGCAGCGAAGGACAAGCCGTTCGAGTCGGCTACTCCTCCACCGGTGTTTCGCGAGGGCGAGACGATCTTCGACGTGATCCGGCATCAGGATGTCCTGCTCCATCATCCCTATGAATCGTTCATGCCGGTCGTCGAGTTCTTTCGTACCGCTGCAACAGATCCCAATGTCCTGGCGATCAAGGCAACGCTCTATCGCGTGGGTTCGGATTCACCGATCGTCAAAGCTCTGATTGAAGCAGCGGAGCGAGGCAAGCAAGTGGCGGTGCTGGTCGAGCTCAAGGCGCGCTTCGACGAGGAAAACAACATTCTCTGGGCCCGGCGGCTGGAAGAAGCAGGCGCTCACGTCATCTATGGGATCGTCGGTCTGAAAACGCATGCCAAGCTGACGCTTGTGGTCCGTGAGGAACGGAATGGGCTGCGGCGGTACGTGCATCTCGGGACCGGAAACTACAACCCAATCACCGCGAAGATTTACACCGATTTGTGCCTCTTTACCTCCAACCCCGACTTTGGAGCGGATTCTTCGGAATTGTTCAACTACCTCACCGGTTATTCCGGCCAGACCGATTATCGCAAGCTGATTGCGGCTCCTGTGCGACTTCGCGAGCGTCTGACAGCTTTAATAAGGAGAGAAGCGGAACACAAAGCGGCGGGGCGTCCTGCGGGAATCCTGGCAAAGTGCAACGGTCTTACAGACACCGCCCTCATCGAAGAGCTGTACGCCGCCTCGGCTGCCGGCGTTGCGATAACGCTCATCATTCGTGGTGTGTGTTGCCTCCGTCCCGGCGTTCCGGAGTTGAGCGAAAACATTCAAGTGGCGAGCATTGTTGGAAGGTTTCTGGAGCACTCGCGCATCTATCAGTTTTCCAATGGCGGCGACGAAGAGATGTATCTCGGAAGCGCCGACTTGATGCACCGCAATCTGAATCGCCGCGTGGAGGTTCTCTTTCCAATCGAAGAACCGCAGCTTCGCAATCGAGTGCGTCAGGAAATCCTCGAAAACGGCCTGGCCGATAACACCAAGATCCGTTGGCTGCAGCCGGACGGCACCTACCAGCGGGCAGCAGAGAACGGAAATGCGCCGCACAATTCTCAGGAAGACCTGATGTTGAAGTACCAGGCGTCAGTGATGTCCTGAAGGTCCCGATTACTAATCACTGATGGCCACTGACCAATGGCCAACGGACTTCAGACATTCAAGAATGAACGTTCGAGAAAATTGTTCGTTGAACAATGAGGATTTAAAGAATTCATCATTGCTCAAGTCCATTGGCCATTGGGCAGTGGCCATCAGTGATTAGTAATTTTCAAAAGGACTCAATACAAACCCATCCGCCAAGGCGCTAATGCGCCACCCATTCGTCCTCGCGAACAAGTCCGGAACAGGGCCGCCCGGAGCGGAGCGAAAGATCCCGCTGTACAGCGTTCGCTCTGCCGGTTTCGGAAGGCGGAATAACCTGCAATTGTTTCGGCCGTACTTTGTCCAGAAAACGCCGGGTTTGCAGGTCGGCAAGATCGGCTCTGTGGGTTCTTTCGGCGCGCAGCAAAACGCGGCAGGGGCCTTCCTCGCCTTGCACGATGTGTGAGCTTGCCGAAAAATCAAGCATCCTGCAGAACCTGGAAGCTATCGCCCGGTCTGCCCGAAACAGCAGCCAGGTATGTGTAAAGTTGCCGACAACAAAGAGCCGTCTGGCTTCCAGAAGCAAATACAACGGCAAGTTCAGTCCGCGATAAGGCTTCAGGACCGCCATCTGGGTGTACCTTCCGACTCGGTCCGCTCCGTTGAAGGGCAATTCGTATTTGTCGTGCAGAGCGTGGTTGCCGGTAGTGCCGATGAGCGTCAGGGTGGCCACAACTTCGTCGTCCGGCAATACCCTCGCGATCAACTGGCTCGCACGGGGCCTCTCGTCTGGAGCTATCCGGCAAAGTTCAGTAGCCCATTCGGTACCGAATACCTGACGACGCACCCACGCCGCCGCCGCTTCCTGTTCGAGACTCGTAACTGGTTCTATTCTTATTTTCATAAAGGACGACAATTCCCGATGTCGCCGCCCGTGACAGCAACAACCGTTCCATGGTCGCGTCCATGTGAGCCCACGGCGGCAAAGCTATGGTGCTCCGAGAGATAAGACGGAACAATGTCTGTGCGAGGCTTCGCAGGTGAGGTTGGTAATCCTATACTTTCAGGATGCCGGACTATCCAAAAAGTACTGTTACTCCCGGCCGGCCACCGCCTGTACCGCCTGCACGATGTCCGGATAGGCAGCGCAGCGGCAAAGGTTGCCGGATAAATAGTGACGGATTTCGTCCGTTGTCGGGTGGGGATGGCGGTCGAGCAGTTCCTTGGTCATAAGGATGAATCCGGGCGTGCAAAAGCCGCATTGGAATGCGCAGTTCGCAACAAAGGATTCCTGGATCGGATGGAGTTCAGTACCGAGGGCGAGTCCCTCCACAGTAGTGACTTCAGCTCCATCGACAAAAGCCGCAAGGTAGAGACACCCGCTCACAGCAATTCCGTTCACGAGGGCCGTACAGCAGCCACAGAGCCCCTGCCCGCAACTTTCGCGTGCTCCGAAAAGACTGAAATCGCGCCGCAGGACCTCGACCAGAGTCTCATGTGTGGCGATCTGGGCAATAGCGGGACGGCCATTCAGCTTGAATCGGATGGTCCGCCGGTATGTTTCTCTCATTAGTCTCTCTCCAGGGGTTGTTCCTGCGCCTGGCGTAACGCACGCAGTACACGCTCAGGCGTAAGCGGCATTTCCATAATACGCACTTCGATTGCGTCATAAAGCGCATTTCCGATCGCAGGCGAAGTTCGTTGCGGATGCGGTGGTGGAAGCGCTTCTCGTTTAGCCGCTTGCGGCTTAGCGCAGCGCGCTAAGCCGCAAGCGGCGATAAGACGGGTCGCTTTCACGCCAGATTCAGGTATACGGTCTTCACCTCCGTGTACAGCTCCAGGGCGTACTCGCCCAGCTCGCGGCCTTGGCCGCTCATCTTGAACCCGCCGAACGGGGCCGCGGCGTCGAACACGTCGTAGCAGTTTTGTGACCTGAATGCGTCCGGTTTCCGTATCGACTTCAACTTCGGCGCCCGCACCTCCGAGCATCCAAAACGGCGTGATTTGACGAGACTGACCTGTGTCATGGTCCGGCTTTTCGTAGGGCGGTATAAACGAACCAACACCGATAATATTTCCGGCCTGCATCGCAAACCGTGCCACCATGACGTCGCGGAATGTCATTCTGGTGCCCGACTGCGCAATGACCGCGCCGTCCCGGCACTCCAGTTCATCGATATCCGTCTGAAGAGCCGTCGCGGCCATCCGCAATAGCTGCGCGCGGGCATCCTCCGCCGCACGGCAAACGGCGTTTCCCATGTGATAGGTGGAACGGGATCCAAGCGTTGCCATGTCGTACGGAGTCACATCGGTGTCGGGATGAATAACGCGGATCGCTTCGGCCGTTACCCCAAGAATTTCCGCAGCGATTTGCGCCATGGCGGTATCCGAACCTTGACCCATGTCTACAGTGCTGCAGCAAATGCCGCAGCTGCCGTCTCCGTAGATGTTCACCATCGCAACGGAGGTCGTCGGCGCCACGCACGCCTTGATGCCAATCGCGATACCGCGGCCGCGCCGAATCGTTCCGGAACCACGATCGAAGGGGCGGTCCCACTCCATGCGCTCGGCCAGGCGGTCCAGAATCGCGTCGATATTGATGTCGGTCATCAACATTCCGGTCGCGTGCGGTCTGCCTTCGCGGAGTATGTTCCGGCGCCGAAACTCGAGCGGATCCATCTTCAGTGCGCGTGCAATGATGTCGGCCTGAGACTCGTACGCCCAGACTACCTGAGAGATACCGAACCCTCGCAATCGGAAGTAAACCCCGACTTCTGGGCGACCCGCGGACCGATATCCGCATACGCGCCGCCGTTCCACCATGTTTCTGCTTCGCGAGCTACGATGCGGCCGTCTTTATTGACGCCCGTCTTGAGCCGGACTGTCGCTCCGTGCTTCGTGATGGTATAGAACTGTTCTTCCATCGTGAGGGCAATGCGAACGGGTTTTCGAACCAGAAGAGTGCAAGCCGCAACCAGCGCCTCCAGCTTGATGTATAACTTCCCGCCAAAGCCGCCGCCCAAAAACGCCGTTCGAACCCGAACTCGATTTTCGGGCCAGCCCAGCAGGCGGCTTACTTCGGAGCGGACGAATGAAGGACTTTGGGATGCGGTATGAATCGTCAATCCGTTCGCGCCGGCCATCTCGGCAACCGTCACATAGGGTTCGAGCGGAGCATGGATCACCTTGCCGTTTCGAAATGTGTCTTCGAAGATGTGATCCGATTCCCGGAAACCCTTCTCCAGATCGCCGCGACGTACATGCGCACTGAGAGCGACGTTAGTGCCGGATTGTCCTTGCAGGTACTTCAGGTCCGCGAAAGTCGCGGCCGGTCTTAGCTTGTCGTGGACGATCGGAGCGTCGG
Organism: Acidobacteriota bacterium; assembly: GCA_003223895.1. GTDB lineage: Bacteria > Acidobacteriota > Terriglobia > 20CM-2-55-15 > 20CM-2-55-15 > 20CM-2-55-15. The sequence goes on along the minus strand of QHXD01000483.1, from coordinate 1,422 downwards.
CCTTTGCTGCGGCGACCTCGTCGAACACCGGCTCCAGAGGCTCGTACTCCACTGAAATCAAGTCTGCCGCTTCTTCCGCGACGTGCGGATCGGACGCCAGCGCCACGGCCACAGGCTCACCGGCGTAACGCACTTTTTCGAGCGCAAGAATCGGCTGGTCGTGAAAGGCCGGGCCGTAGTATGGATCCGGGATCAACCGCCGGACATCTTCACCGGTGATAACGGCATGGACGCCTTCTACAGCGAGCGCCGCCGTCACATCGATACTCAGTATCTTGCCGTGCGGAATCGAACTTCGAGCAATCTTGCCGTAGAGCATTCCGGGCAAAATCAGATTGTGGATATATTCTGCGCTGCCATCGACCTTAGCCCTGCTTTCGAGTCGTCGAACGGAGCGTTTTACCTGTCCCGAACCGGGAGACTTGCGCCTGGTTTTTCCCGGCGGCTCGATCACCTTAGCGGTCGATTCGGTGTAGCGTGAAGCCATATCACTCCGCTCCGTTCGATCGTGAATCGAATGCTCGTTCCAGCGCGCGTCGAACGTGGACGCGCACCATCTCGCGTTTATAAGACGCGCTGCCATGAAGGTCGGTGAGCGGCTGTACCTCACCGGCAGCAGCGTCTGCAGCTTTTGAAAACACCTGCGGAGTGGGAGCAGCGCTAACCAGCAATTCTTCGGCGGCAGCCATGCGCATCGGGCGCTCCGTTGCGGCACTCACCGCAACGCGCGCCTCGGTTATCACGTTCGAATCCACCGTATACCAAACGGCTGCTCCGACTGTAGGCCAATCATCAGCTGAGCGCGCGGTGAATTTTTCGTACCAACAACAAACGCCGTGCGGCTGGCCTGGCACATCCACTGCCGTGATGAGCTCGTCCTTTGCCAGGGAAGTCTGATAATACCCAACTAAGAGGTCTGAAACACTGATCCAGCGCTGACCACGGCTGCTGACTGCCGACACTTTCGCGCCGAGCGTAAGAAGGATCGGTGGCAGATCCATGTGCGGATCCCCGTGAGCGAGGTGCCCGCCGAGAGTAGCCACGTTGCGTATTCGGATGTTCGAGAGAGTTCTCAATGCCCGGCTCATCACAGGATAAGCGTCGGCAAGCATCGGCGAATACTCCATCTCCGCCAGCGACGTCATGGCCCCGATGCGTAGCCCGCTACTCTCGTTCGTGCGGATGCCGCGAAGCTCGCCATCCAGCCGGCGCAAACTGATCAGCCGCGTGGGTTGAAACAACCGCGTCTTCATCATCAACATGAGCGCAGTGCCGCCCGCAATTGCGCGTACGCTCTTGTCCTGGGGATCGAGAAGTTTAACGGCTTCGCCGAGGGTTGCCGGCTCAACCAGATCGAAGGATCTCATACGCCCGCTCTGGTGGGTGTTCGCTCAATCGCGGCTTTCAAATTTGCCGCAAACT
>QHXD01000482.1 GCA_003223895.1 Acidobacteriota bacterium | reverse complement strand
GCCATGGCCAAGGAAATTACGACACGCAGCGGACTCTCAATCCAGGAACGGTAATGGCTCAACGGGAAGCCGTCTTAACGTTCGGGGGAACTGGAAAGACCAGGTAGGGATTATTGGCCTCCCACATTTTCACCTGGATATCCAGCATCGGGCGGCCGCCCTGCTTTTGAACGATGCGACCAGGGGACTTGATATCCGTCGGGACTTCTCCACGATCTGCGTAATCGGAATATTCCGTTTCCATGGCCAGGTTGGCGAGAGCCGGGTTGTCGGGCCGCGTCTCCACTTTTGTCACGAAGTTCTTCGAGTCCAGCGTTGCCTTCACCGTGATCCCAGCGAGTTGCCCGCTGAGAGGGAAGGTAATGACTGTGGCTCCGTTCTCCATTGAGACTGTAGTCTTCTCGCCGGCGGCCAGAGCAGCCTTGACAACGCCGTAAGGGAGCGTCCAGAGCTGGAGAAGCCGATCCTTGAGCGCGGTCATCGCCGGGGTTGCCGTACCCTTTCCCGGCACCAGACCGCCACCTGTTTCGGATTCATTCCATGCGTAGGTTTCGCGCACCGTTTGAATACTGTGCTGCGGGGCGCCACCGCCGGCGCCTGTACGGGTCATGTCCACGCGCATCGCTGCGGGATTGTAGCCGAGCGCAACGTGATATTCGGTTTTGAATGCCTGGCCGGAGCTATAGCTCGTCCCGCTGCCCTGAAATTCCATGGTGTTGATTACATCGACTCCCGCGAGGCGGGTGGCTCCGGCGCCGATGTCCGACCACCGCACCATGCCCAACGCGTCTGCCGCAGCCCTGACCACCTTTGCGCGGTCCAGCGTATTGTTCTGGGCACCGGCAGACTGGATGGCAAGCGCCATAACAGCCGTGATCATCAATGTCCTTAGAATCGTTGCCTTCTTTGGCATACCGCCTCCACTGTAGCGGCGGTCTATGACCGCCGGCGGTCATAGACCGCCGCTACAGTTCTAGTGGTGTTCTTTTGTGACGATGTGACCTAAATCCCTTTCGCTGCAAGGCAGCGATTCCGGCAGCATTGCGTCGGGCCGCGGATTCAGCAGCGCTACCCGCGGAGTCGTTGTCCAGGGCTCCAGCAGGACGTCAGGATCTTCTACCGTCGCCGTCCACGTAAGCGTGTTTCCGTCCCGATGGAAGCGCTCGATCACGTGCATGTTTTCACTATGGAAATAGCCACCAATCTGGTCAAACCACGTGTTGCTAGTGAAACCCCAGGCATCGACCACCAGCGTGTCCCCCTCCCAGTGGGCGATGGATTCCCCGGTATATGTCCCATCGAGATCCTGCAAAGGCGTGTGCTTGCGACCATCACTCGGGATCATGCGGTACATCGTCTGTGTTGCAATCAAACCGCCCTGGCCGGGATAGATGAAGATAAAGTAAGTTGGCGTCTGACCAATGTAAGAGGGAATGCCGGCGCGAGGAATCCCCGCAGGCATACAGTTATTGGAAGGATCTTCTTCATTGGCATTGTGGTCCAGATTCTTCACCATTTCCCAGTATTCAGGCTTGTAAACAGGCCTGTTCGAGCCGACTCTGCGGAGAAGAGATGCCGCACGCTCAGACTGCTCGTTATTCAGAGGGCGAGTCGTAGCCCGGGGGAAAGTCGCGATGAGTAAGCCGCTGTGAAGGTCGCGCGTGGAGGTTTCGCTTTCAATCGCCAGACCGTTGTTGGCGATCTGGTTCGGGACTCCGAGCAGATTATCGCCCAGGCCATTCCACACTCCGGTCAAGTCCGGATGCCCGTCCGGTGTCCGCGGCGTGGTGCCGGACGGCTTCGGTGGGGCGTTACTGGTACGCGGAATTTGGGAAAACTCCTGGCCAAAAACCGCTGCTGGAAGCAGACACAGCACAGCAGCCGCAACAATGATTCTGCTATACCCGGATAAACGCATTCACACCTCCTGCCGGCTCATTGACCGTTGGCATCCACGATGAACTTAAAGACGCGGCCGTCCGCGATCTTCAATTCCGAGAGAAAGCCACTGTTCGAGCCGTCTTTCGCAGCCTGCGCCGTGACTGTAACTTCATCCCCTGGCTTCAAGCCACCCCGGTCAGCCCTGCTCATCCCGGCCCTGCGGAGAGCATTCGCCCCTCCCAGCTCGAAAGCCCACTTTTGTATCTTGCCGTCCGGGCCTTTTACGTTCACAGTGAGGTACGAATGTGGATTAATCCACTCTATCTTCGCCACAGTTCCGCTAACGCTCACGGACTTGTGAATGTCGAACTGTGCCTGGACCGAATGGTGCGCCGATACAGGTCCGGCCGAAGCCAAACCGAAAAGCAACGCAGTGACCAGGGCACTGGTGATTCGGAAACGCGTCATATTGCCTCCTTGACGTAATCAGAACGTGCGGGTTGGCGCTAGAATATTCCAGCCACAGGTCAGCGTCAATAACGCCGTCAGGGTAATCCGATCAACCGTCCTGTGATCGCGACGGTGGACCACAACGAGAGCGAAACGAGGGCCACCAGCTTGCTCCAGACTGGATTCATGCGCGTTTCCTCGGCCATCGCCACTTTGCGGCGGACCACAAAGGTAAAGACGAGAGCCAGGGACAGAGCGGCCATCTTCACCCAGAAAGCTGTAAGGTAGTAATACTTGGTGGCGGCGAAACACATGAATTGCAGGAGGCCCGTGGGCAACAGCACCAGAAGACTCACGAGCAGCCACCGCTCAGCGTCCCGCGCAACCTGGGCCACAGGTTGGTGCCGCAATCCAAGCCCCAGAAGACGCAGGTCAACCACCAGCAAGGCTCCGCCGATCAAGGCCAACCCCATGAGATGGATACTTGCGATGAGGGGAAAAACCCACGACGAACTCCGCATGGCGGAGAGCAGCGGCGAATACTGGACCCGTTCACAGAACTCAAATAAAGACATTTCTCACGCTACCGGGAATCGGTATTACAACCGGCGAGGACATTGACGATTGCGGGTTGTGGCTGCCTGTTGCAGTCGAACCAATACACCTGGTATGGGATCATCCGCCCCAGCGTGATCAGGACAACCCAGAAGACCAGCGCCAGGCCGCCCACCACTCTGGCACTTCGCGGCGGGACAGGATCCTGGTCCCATACGGCCACTCGGCGATACACAGTGTTGTGAAAGACCCATACGTTCACACCGGCCAGCACCAGCGTCACCATCTTGGCCCGAAAGAAGATATTTTGATATCGGAGCAACGGCGCAGCATAGAAGAGAAGCGCGCCGGAAATGATCATGAGTAGAAAGCCGGCTGCAGTCCACGGCAGAAGCCGCGTCATGACTTCCGACACTCTCACGCTCTGCATCGTCAGGCCCATCAGACGCAGGTCCACTATCGCGGCCGTCCCGACAAACAGGCACAAGGTGAGAACGTGGACCGACAGGACGATAAGATACATGTAGCGGGACTCGTGGAGCGCTATGCTTCCGGAGGTGGTCGCCAGCCACTCACAGAGGCGAAGAAGAAGAGACATAATTCCTGACAGAAGCACAAATGACAAATGACTACGGTCCGGCCCTTACTGTAGCGGCGCTCTATGAGCGCCGGTTTTTCCTGGATCAACGAAATACCGGCGGTCATAGACCGCCGCTACAGTTAAATTCATTTTGCCGGCGTCGCCGGTTGACCGTTGGCGCCTGGAGCAGACCCGCCCATAAACACTTTTTTCCCGTCAAGATATTCCACAAAAACGCCGACGCACTTACTCTCTCCACTCTTGGCCTGGTATGCGAAGACCTTGATCTCCGTTCCGATCGGTAAGCTGGTCTTCGTGATACCGTTCCTGAAGAGATTGGTCGGGGGCCCGCCCTCGATTCCCCAATTGACTACCTTGCCGTCAGCGCCTTTCACGTCCATCCAGATCCAGGCGTGGGGATTGATCAATTCCACTCTTGTGACCTTGCCCTGCAAGTTGAGCGGCCGGTTCTCGTCAAATGCCGCCGCGAATGCGTGGTGCGCCTGCACCGGCACGGCGGCTAGAAGTAAACCGCCAACGATCACACCGACCAGGCTGATTGAGATCCGCATCTGAGCTCCCTTCTTAAGTTCCTGTTTCGTTCGATTGGTGTTTTCGAATGTCATGGCGCGCTCCCGCCTTACCTCGGCGAAGCCTTCTTTGCGGCTTGTTCGGCTTCCGTGGTCTGCGCGCCTTTGACGACATTCATCAAGCCATAATTCTGTTCGTGACATGCGAACTCGTATAACGGCGGCTCAATCCTCGGGAAGAGAGTCTCTGCCGTCCACGGTTTTGTCCACGTCGCCGGATCGTCGAGCGTGAATTCGTAGCGAAGCGTGCTCGGGCCGACAAGCGTGAAGCGTTCGGTCATCTTCAAGGCCGGGCTGCCGCCGTTGAAGTTCGTACCGGGAACGATGAAATTGGTGGTCTCGACGACGAGTGTATTGCCTTCCCAACGGCCGCGCGAATCCCCCAGGTAGTTGTGGACGGCCGGAGGGAGATGCGGACGCCCGTCGAGGGGAATGATGCGAGCGTCGTCATTCGATTGCGTGATGATCAGCGCGTATCCCGGAATCTGGATGAGCTGGGCCTCAGCAGTAACGCCTGCCGCGCCGTTATCCGATCCGGGGTTGCCGCCCCGGAGCATTGGTCCTGCATTGTTTCCCGTCACGCAACGCGTGTACAGGTTTCCGAGAGTTTGCACGCCGACCTGAGGGTTTCTGGCCTGTGCCGCGGCCCTGGCGGCGGCCTGGCGCTTCTGCGCCTCCGGGGTCAAGGCGGGGATCTTTCCATCCTCCGGGTCCACGATCAACGATGTCCGCCGGTTTGGCCGGACCGGACTTTGCCAGCCGTCCATCGCATACTCTTTCCAATCGTAATGGACGGTGCTCGGATTGACCGAAGCATCGGTCTCGACGGCCTTCTTGAAAGCTGCGAGGGCTTCTTCTTCCGTGTAAAACGCTTTTCCACCGAGCGCGGCCGGGCGTTGCAAGGGCGTATACGTGGCAGTGAGCCAGTATCCCTGCACGTCCGGGTCGCCCCACGGCGTACGGGGCGGGGTCCAATTCGTGATTGCGGCCGCGGCCTTCGCCGCCTCGGCGGCCGCTGTGATTGCGGCCTCNNNNGGCCTCTGGATCAATCGCCGTCACATCGACCGATTTGGCCGGGGACGGGGCCTGCGCCACGAGGACCGGTGCCCACAACACCACCAGCATCACGAGTGTTACAGCAGCGAATGCCGCGAGAAGTCGATTACGCATCTGAAAACCTCCTGATTCTGTGTTTACCTGGTCGGCGGCTTGTAGAGTCCAACAGGTGCGTACATCAACTCTTCCACGAACGGCACGCAGTTGAACTCTACGAGTTGAACATTTTCCTCCATACGACGATAAAGAGGGAAGCTTATCTTCCAGGGTCGGGTGAAGACATTCGGGTCCTCGATGGTTGCTTCATACTTGATGTGGTAAGGACTGATGGGCGTGTAGCGTTCGACCACGTGCAGGGCGTCGCTATGATAGTTCCCTGCCCGATCGAACCACGTGTGGTCGTTGAACCCGGTCACGTCAACGACCAGCGTATCGCCCTCCCAGTGGCCATTCGACCACCCCATCCAGGAATCGGTGGGAGGCTCCCGATGAGGATCCATGTAGATGGTGCGGGAAGCTCCCTTGTACTCATAGACGACCAGTATTTCGCGGGGAGTCTGGAAAATCTGAAATGGAAACGGCATGTAGTTGGCGCGAGGCACGCCCGGCCGATAACACTGGAGTTCCGGCTCGCCACTGTCATAGCGCTGCGGATCGTTGGTGACCTTCACGGCCATCCGCTTTTCAAAGTTCTCCTTCTTTTTCGGCAGCGCTTCCGGGCGGTAAGGAATTACACCGCCTTCGACAATACTCTGCCCTCCGGGAGCTGCGCCCCATGCGCCCAAAAGTTCGGGATGAGGTCCCGGCTGAGCCCCATGCGCCTCAAGATCCCAATTTGCCGTAGTGAAAGATTGCCAAATCCCGTTCAGGTTGGGTTTGCCGTCCGCCGTGCGGGGCGGCGTGTAAGCAGGGAACCCGGCGGACGGAGCTTGACCCGCGGACGGAGTTGCGGCCAACCACAGCGCGGCCACGGCAACGGCCGCCACGGCTATCATCACGCCTCTCACTCGAATATTCATCAGTACCTCTGTTTTGAATGAACGCAGGCTAAAGCCCGCGACTATATTTGGGTCAGCGCCTGGCTTCGGCTTCTCGGGCCTGCGCGCCTTTGACGACATTCATCAAGCCATAGTTCTGTTCGTGACAGGCCCACTCATAGATCGGTGGCTCAATCCTCGGGAGGGGACTCTCGACGGACCAGGGTCTCGTCCACGTCGCCGGATCGTCGACCGTGAATTCGTAACGAATCGTCTTCGGGTCGACCAGCGTGAAGCGCTCGACCAGCTTCAGGCCATCAGTGGATCCTCTCCAGTTTCTCTCTGGATGGAAATTCGTTGTCTCGACGACGAGGGTATTGCCTTCCCAGTGGCCACGCGCATCCCCCAACCACTGGCCGACATTTTGCGGCAGATGCGGACGCCCGTCGAGGGGAATGATGCGAACGTCTCCGTTCGCCTGCATGAACATCACCACATATCCGGGGGTCTGCAGGATCTGAGACTCGCTGTCATGGTTGAACGGAAGCCTTGGCGGTCCCTGGTTGCCCGTGACGCAACGCGTGTACAAACTCCCGAGGGTTTGCACGCTGACCTGCGGGTTTCTCGCCCGCGCCGCAGCCGCGGCTGCGGCCTGTCGCTTCTGCGCCTCCGGCGTCAGGGCGGGAATTCGACCATCCGGTGGATCCACAATCAGTGACGTGCGGAGACTGGGCCGGACCGGGGTTTGCCAGGCATCCATCCCATACTCTTTCCAATCGTAATGAACAGTTCTCGGATCGACTTCAGCGTCGGCTTCGACCGCCTTCCTGAAGGCTGCGATGGCTTCCTGTTCCGTGTAGAACGGTTTTCCTGCGAGTTCTGCCGGACGTTCCAGGGGCGTATAGCTGAGGCTCAACCAGTATCCCTGCAGATCCGGATCGCCCCACGCCGTGCGAGACGGAGTCCAATTTGCGGTCCCGGCCGAGGCCTTTGCCGCCTCGGTTGCCGCTTTGATTGCCGCCTCTGTATCAACCACAGTTGG
>QHXD01000003.1 GCA_003223895.1 Acidobacteriota bacterium | reverse complement strand
GCATCGATTGCTATAACACCCAAGGCGAGCCAGACGATCACGTTCGCGAATCCGGGCGCGCAGAATTTCGGAACCACACCGACGTTGACGGCAACGGCATCGTCGGGATCGACCCCAACGTTCACATCGTCCACAACGGGGGTTTGCACGATCACCTCGACCGGCGCCCTGACGTTTGTCACCGCGGGCAACTGCACGATCAACGCCGACCAGCGGTTGCTCCGGGAGCACCGGCGATCGGAACAGCGACGGCGGGCAATCTTCAAGCCAGTGTGACATTCACCGCGCCCTCCTCGAACGGAGGTGCGACGATCACGCAGTACACAGCCACTGCGAATCCCGGCGGCGCAACGGCGACAGGAGCGTCCAGCCCGATCACGGTAACGGGATTGACGAACGGCACCAGCTACACCTTCACGTTGACAGCCGCCAACTCTGCGGGAACCGGCGCGCCGTCGGCGGCATCGAACGCAGTAACGCCGAAAGGCACCCAGACGATCACGTTCGCCAATCCGGGCCCACAGAATCTCGGTACCACGCCAACGTTGACGGCAACGGCATCATCAGGATTGACACCGACTTTCACGTCGTCGACCACGGCCGTTTGCACGATCACCTCGAGCGGCGCCCTGACACTTGTCAAGGCGGGCACCTGCACGATCGCCGCCGACCAGGCCGGAAACGGCAGTTTCCTCGCGGCCCCGCAAGTCAGCCGATCGTTCACCGTTGGTGCGGTTGCTCCGGATGCGCCGACGATCGGAACGGCGACGGCGGGCGATACTCAAGCCACCGTGGCATTCACCGCGCCCAGCTTCAACGGAGGTGCGACGATTACGCTGTACACGGCCACTGCGACTCCGGGCGGCGCCACGGCGACGGGAACATCGAGCCCGATCACGGTGACGAAACTGACGAACGGCACGAGCTACACGTTCACAGTGAGAGCGACCAGCTCTGCCGGAATCGGCGCGCCGTCCGTTGCTTCGAATGCGGTCACGCCGAAAGGACCGCAGACGATCACATTCGACAATCCGGATCCCCAGACCTTCGGTACCACGACGACATTGAAGGCGACTGCTTCATCGGGTTTGGCGCCGTCCTTCACCTCATCGACCACCAGCGTGTGCACGATCACAGCGGGCGGTGCGCTGACGTTTGTCGCGGCGGGCACGTGCACAATCAAAGCCGATCAGGAAGGTAACGATAGTTTCGCGCCGGCGCCGCAGGTGACGCGCAGCTTTACGGTCGACAAAGCGCCGCAGGCGATTGTCTTCGGAGCGCTCGCCAATCGTGTATTGGGGAGCGGCAGCGCGTCATTCGACGTGAGCGCCACCGGAGGCGGTTCCGGCAAGGCGGTGGTCTTCTCTTCGAACACTCCAGACGCCTGCACGGTGTCCGGAAATACAGTGACCGTCAAGGGCGCGGGTATTTGTACGATCGCGGCCAATGAAGATGGAAGCCCGAATTTTGCGACGGCGGCAACGGTCACGCGCAGTTTCGTCATCGCGTGCTCCGAGAAGTGCCGTGCCAGTTCCGTTCCATATTCGATCGACAAAGGCGGCTCGACGTTCGTACCACTGGGGACGCAGGACAATACCGACACCGTTGGATTCGGCCGGCTGCTGTCCGCCGACGGCACGCCGCTTCCATACGGATTTGCCATCGTGGGATACCGGGAAAACGGAGTGCTTGTCGCGGAAGCGGGTATGCCAGGCGTCCAGCCGGTTCTTTCCGGACGGTTGTTCGCGGAAGTCAATGGGCCGATCACGACAGGTATTGCCTTCGCGAATCCCGGCACTGCGCCGGTCACGGTTTCCTTTTTCTTCACGGACCAGAGCGGTACCTCTGGTAAGCCGAGCAATTTCGTCATCGGTCCGAAATCGAAGATTGCCCGGTTCATCAACGAGGCGCCGTTGAACAGCACTAAAGTCTTCACCGGAACGTTGACGTTCACGGCAACGTCGCCGGTGGGCGTGGTGTCCATTCGCGGGTTGGTCAACGAAAGGAGCAACTTCACGTATACATTGCAGACGATTTGTCCGCTGGACACAGCAGCAACGTCGACCAGTCCTGTGGTGATGGCGCACTTTGCGGACGGAAACAGCTGGACAACGCAGGTGCTGCTGGTGAATCCGACCGACCAGCCAATACGCGGCACAGTTCAATTTATCGGCGAGGGAAGCGGCAGCACGGCGGGAGCGCCATTGAAGGTGACTGTGAACGGCAAAAGCGCCTTGTCTTTCGACTATTCGATTCCGGCCCGGGCATCCGTGAAGCTCGACACCCCGGGTACCGGAACGACGATTCAGATCGGATCGGTACGGGTAACACCGGCCAAAGGCTCGATAGCGCCATCCGGATATACGTTGTTCGCATACAGGATGAACGGCGCGACGGTAAGCCAGGCGTCGGTTGCAGCGCAGTCGTCCGCATCGGCGTTCCGCATGTACGTGGAATCGATCGGCGGGTCGGAGACGAGTGGCCCGATCCGGAGCGGAGTTGCGATCGCCAACATGGCGTCCACACCTGCGACCATAAAGCTGGAGTTGACGGCCCTGAGCGGAACGGGCCAGGTTTACACGCAGTCGATCCAGGTGCCGGCCAACGGTCACGTTTCGAAGTTCACCGAAGAACTGATACCAGGCTCCAGTCTGCCGGCCCGCGGCATCCTGCGGGTCAGTTCCGAATCCGGCCAGCTAGCGGTTACCGGGCTTCGCATGCGCACAAATGAGCGCGGCGAGCTGCTGGCCACAACAATGCCCGCGATCAACGAACAGGCGTCTGCTGATATCGGAGAGCTGGTTTTCCCCCACGTCGTCGACCGGGGCGGATATACCACTCAGTTCATCCTGTTCAATTCAACGCCGTCACAGAGCACTGTCGGAACAGTCGAGTTCTACGATGAAAATGGAAAGTTGGTGGACGTCACTTACTAATCGGTCGAGAACCTCGTAACGCCATGTTCGCCGGTGGACAGGAAATCCCATTTGCGAACAGCGGGGGCGTCTTAACAGACTGTAGCGGCGCTCTGTGAAGGTGTGGCTGAATTGGCAGGTGCGACAATTCCCCTCCTAAGTTAGGAGGGGAGGCTGCGCCATTAATAAGATGTCGCGAAGCCACCAAAGCAGGCGCAGACGGGGTGGTTCCACAGTTAAATCTTGAAACACGTTGCTTTGGAACCACCCCGCCTGCTCGGCCTTTTTTTGAACTTAATGGCCTCGCAGGCACCCCTCCTAACTTAGGAGGGGAGTTTCAGAACGCGCATTTGTAATCGGCGGTCATAGACGGCCGCTACAGCTGCCAAAGTTTTGGGGATGGCCTTTCAGGTGCTAGAGTCGAACTGCAGACCATATGTTGCTTCGTCACACCTGGAGATTGAGGCTGCTTGAAGATGTCTGGCGCGATGCTTTCTACAGCATTCGCCAGCTTCGGCGCAGGCCCGCTTTCACGCTGGCTGCTGTCCTGACGCTCGCCCTCGCAATCGGCGCGAATGCTTCGATCTTCGCAGTCGTTGAGCGGGTAGTGCTGAATTCGTTGCCCTATCCGGACTCGGATCGGCTGATCCAACTGGATCACGGCTTTCCCAGTCTGAACCTCCCCTCAGGCGTCGGGATGACTGTGGGACTCTATCATCAGTATCTGGATCGCGCGCGCACCCTTGATGGCGTGGCGATCTTTCGGACCGACGAACTGACGCTTACGGGTGGAGGCGAACCGGAACGGATCCGAGTGACAAGTGCGACGACGTCACTGGCGTCCGTGCTCCGATCGCGGCCCGCACTGGGGCGTTGGTTTACGGACGAGGAGGGCGCAGTGGGTGCTGCGCCGGTGGCTGTCCTGTCACACGGGATGTGGATGCGCCGGTATGGCGGCGACGTTCGTGTGCTCGGTCGACCGATGATGTTGAACGGTGTTCCCACAGAGATCGTCGGCGTTATGCCGGCGTCGTTTGTCTTTCCCGATTCGCGAGTCGATGCGTGGATCGCACAGCAGGTTACGCGATCAAGTGGGTTCGGACTGCCTTTCAGGTTCCTTGGTATCGCACGGTTGCGCGATGGGGCGACCCTTGCGAAGGCGCGCACGGAACTCAACGGTCTGATCGCGGACCTCCCAAAGGCATACCCGGGCGATCGCGGTGTGTTGGGAAACGTTGGAGACGGAAAACTGACGTCGACACCCATGACACTCAAAGAGGCGACCGTCGGGCAGGTCGAGCGCGCGCTTTGGATCTTGTTAGCTTCGGTCGGACTTGTGCTGTTGATCGCATGCGCAAACGTGGCGAACCTGTTCCTGGTCCGCGCCGAAACCCGACAGCGGGAAATTGCCGTCCGCCGGGCGCTCGGTTTAGGCGCCGGCGGCACCGCACGTCTCTTCCTGGCGGAGAGCGCAGTGCTCTCGCTTGCGGCCGGCGTCATCGGCGTGGCGCTCGCCTCGATTGCTCTGGACCTGCTCGTGGGTTACGGACCGCCCAACCTGCCGCGTATTGAAGAAATTCGTCTGGATGGTGTGGCCCTCGCGTTCACATTCGTACTGACGATACTGACTGCGCTTGCGTTCGGCGCGATTCCGTTGGTGCGCAACACGCCGCTCTCTGCTCACCTGTACGAAGGCGGACGGAGCAGCACGGCGAGCCGGAGCCGCCACCATTTCCGTCAACTGCTCATGGGGGGACAGGTCGCGCTCGCATTGGTGTTGCTCGTGTCGTCAGGTCTGATGGTCCGCAGCTTCCAGAAGTTGCGCACGCTGGATCCCGGCTTCAAAGCGACTTCGGCGCTGACGTTCCGCATTGGATTGCCGAATCGCGAATACTCCGATCGCGGCGCGGTTGTGGCGGTCCATCAGGCGATCCTCGATCGGCTGGCAACCCTTCCGGGTGTTACGGCCGTTTCAGCGTCGTCGGGCCTGCCCCTTCAAGATGCATGTTTTGGCAACACGGTGCTGGTTGAAGGTCGAGCCAGGCCAGAAGGCACGATCCCGCCGGGAGCCCGCCTGTGTGCGGTCTCTGGCGGCTACATCCAGGCGATGGGCATGCGTTTGCTTCGCGGGCGTGGCATCGATCGGAGCGACGTCGAGCGACGCGAACCCATCGTCATCGTCAACCAGGCGTTCGCAGATAGCTTTTTTCCGGGGCAGGATCCAATTGGCGAGCGAGTCCGTTCGAACGCGCCGCCCAGATCCACCGCGGACGGCGCCGGCGGCTCGACGCCGGATGGCGGTCCTCCATGGCTGACTGTCGTGGGCGTCGTCTCGAATACTCCTGTCTGGACGCTTGGCGAAGCCCATCCCACGTCCATGCTGTACATGCCCATGTCCATCGCGGGCGGGCCCGACATTCCCGCAAACGCCATGCTGGGCCCCAACGTGGCGACGATGAGCTATGTCGTGCGTTCAGCGACGTCGCCGCTCGCATCGCTGCGGGACGTGCGAAACGCCATCGATATCGTCGATCGAAATCTGGCAATCGCACAGATGGAGACTCTGGAGAACATACTGGATCGTGGCTCAGCCCAGATGACATTTACAATGGTCCTCCTCACAATCGCAGCCAGTGTCGCACTGCTGCTGGGCGTGATCGGCATTTACGGCGTCGTCTCCTATATTGTGAAGCAGCGGACAGCGGAGATCGGAATCCGCCTCGCCCTGGGCGCCGAACCGCGAAGCTTGATGCGCATGATCGTGGTGCAGAGCAGTATCGTGATGCTCGTCGGCATCACTTTCGGCATCGCGGCTGCGCTCGCCGGCGGCCGATTTATCGAGTCGTTGCTTTATGATGTCAGTCCCCGCGATCCGGCCGTCTTCGCCGCGACCACACTTATTCTGCTTGGCGTCGCGGTTCTCGCCTGCTGGTTACCCGCCCGCCGCGCAGCCCGTCTCAACCCGATCGAAGTACTGCACATGGACTAATTTCTTGGCTAAACTTTTACAGGATTCAGTTGGATCCTCGTGAGCTCTTCCAACAACAACGCGTGGGCGCGTTCCAGGTAGGCCGTGTCCTTGGATTCCAGTGTCAGCTTGATGGAATACACGGGATTATCGAAGTAGGGATAGGAGCCGAGCATCAGATCCGGGAAAGCTGCCAGGACTCGATGGAGTATTCCCGCGATCTGTCCTTCATCCGCACGAAGAAAAACCTCCTTGAGGTGAAACGGCGCCTCGCGGAACATCTCTTTGATCCGTTCGAATTTACGCTGCAGAATCTCAGGGACTCCTGGAAAAATGTAGACATTCTCTACCGCAATGACCGGGAACCACATTCCTTTTCCGCCGACGAGCCGCGCGCCCTCCGGTATGTCGGCCATCCGCAGATTGGCTTCAATCGCGTCAGGCTGGTAATACTGCCGGAGCGTGGATTCAAGGTCGGGATGACGCCTGATTCCGTGTCCAAAGGCACCGGCAATTCCCTCCATTGTCAAATCATCGTGAGTCGGTCCAACTCCACCTGTGGTAAATACATAATCATAGGAGTTTGAGAATTCCCGGACCTCAATTGAAATCAGGTTCAGTTCGTCGGGAACGACGGAGATTTTGCGGACGTCAACACCGAGATCCCGCAATTGGCGCACGAGGTATAACGAGTTTTCGTCCCTCGTTTTGCCGGAGAGAATCTCGTTACCGATGACGATGATTCCGGCTGTTTTCGACATTTGTTTAACGCCGGGCCCACTATAACATGCCTGCAACCAACCAATACGACGCCAGGCTGATCTACAGCGCCAGCGAAAGCGACGCCAATATGCTGTGGGCGACCCGCTTCTTTGCTCCCGATCCTTTCATTTTTATTGAAAAGCGGGGCAAGCGTTATCTGGTGATGAGTGATCTCGAGATCGACCGTGCGAAAAGTCAGGCCAGTGTGGATACGGTGCTGGCTTATTCGGCATTCGTGAAGCGTCTGCAACAGGAAGGAACCGCCTTTCCAGGCGCTGCTCAGGTGCTGGCCGCGGTATTCCGTGATCTGAAAATCAAGAAGGTGGAAGTGCCGTCGACTTTTCCGGTGGGACTCGCCGATCAGCTTCGCAAGATGAAAATCCCCGTCGAAGCAAGATCCGATCCATTCTGGCCGGACCGGGAATTGAAAACAAAGGAAGAGGTCCGGTTCATCAACGAAGCGCTTCGCGCCGCAGAAAGCGGGATGGAAGCAGGAATCGATGCCGTGCGGCGCAGCAGGATCCGGAGGGATGGTTACCTGGATCTCGACGGGACGCGGCTCACATCGGAGATTCTCAAACGCATTATCAATACAACGATCATGGCCCGTGGATATGTGCCCAGCCACACCATTGTTGCTTCCGGGAATCAATGCGTCGATCCGCACAATCAGGGAAGCGGGCCGATTCGGGCAAACACCTCGATCATCATGGATATTTTTCCCCGCTCCCAGGCGACCGGTTACTTCGGTGACATCACGCGTACCGTTGTTCGCGGCCGCGCTTCGGAGCGCTTGAAGCAAGCGTACGGTTGTGTCGAAGAAGGGCAGAAGATCGGTTTTCGACGGATTCGCCACGGGGCGAACGCGTTCGATATTCATCAGGAAATCCTCAATTACTTCGGCCGCGAGGGTTTTCCCACCGGCCTTGCCGGAGGCCGCATGCAGGGTTTTTTTCACGGCACCGGACATGGGCTGGGACTCGACATCCACGAAGCGCCGGGAATCAACATGCGCAACAAGAATCCATTACGAGCCGGCCATGTCGTAACGGTTGAGCCAGGTCTTTACTATCAGGGGTTGGGGGGCGTGCGTCTGGAGGACGTCGTTTTTGTAACAAAAACCGGCTGCCGGAACCTCGTGCACATCCCCAAGATCCTTGAAGTATAGTTAAACAAGAATCTATTGCCCGGAGTCTTGGGGGGAGGAGCGCCGAAATGCGTGTGCGATTTTGGGGCGTGAGGGGATCTACTCCTACGCCACAAAAGGAAAACATGATGTATGGCGGCAACACGTCGTGCATCGAAATCCGCACGGACACCAACCAGCTTCTGATCTTTGACGGCGGAACCGGAATTCGCCTTCTCGGCAATGAACTTCAACACGAGTTCGGCCAGAAACCGATCAACGCACATATTTTCTTCAGCCACTTTCATCTGGACCATATCCAGGGCGTTCCATTCTTCAGGCCGCTTTACAATGCGGCAAATCATTTCACTTTTTATTTTGCGGGCCGGCGGGATGCGAACCTCGTCATGGACGCGCTGGCCGGGATGATGGCGAACCCGTACTTTCCCGTCGACATGTCCAAGCTGCCATGCTCGCGAGAGTACGTGGACCTGGTCGAGGGAACGTTCACGGTTGCCGATACGAGAATTCTTGTCCTTCCTTTGAACCACCCGCAGGGATGCGTTGGATATCGCATCATGCAGAACGGGAAAGTCATCTCCTACTGCACCGACGTCGAGCACGGCACGGACTGGAGCGACAAGAACCTGCTTACGCTGGCGAAAGACTCCGATTTCCTGATCGTCGACTCCCAGTACACGGCTGAGGAATTACCGGACCACATCGGTTGGGGCCACAGCAGTTGGGAACAGGCGGTCGAGCTGGGTATCGAAGCCGGTGTCAAGCGAATCGCTCTCTATCATCATGATCCGTACCACGAAGATCACGTGGTGGACGACATTCTGGCAAACGCCCAGAAGCGTCATCCCAATGTGATTGCTGCAAGGGAAGGCCTCGAAGTCACTATGTAGTAAACTCAGTTACATGCCAGTGAAGTTCCGCGACTATTACGAAACGCTCGGCGTTGCTCGAAGCGCAAAGGTAGAGGACATCAAGAAGACATACAGAAAACTCGCCCGGAAATATCATCCGGATCTGAATCCCAACAACAAGCAATCCGAAGAAAAGTTCAAGGAAATCCAGGAAGCTTACGAGGTGCTCAGCGATCCGGAGAAACGCAAGAAGTACGACCAGCTGGGCGCCAATTGGAAAAATGGCGCCGAGTTCACGCCGCCTCCGAACTGGGGAGGATTTCAGGGCGGAATCAACCTCGACGATATTTTCCAACAGGCCGGACGGCAGCGTGGCAGCACCTTCAGCGATTTCTTTGAAACCCTCTTTGGCGGCATGGGAGGCATGGGTGGCTTCGAAACCCCGGAGGGAGCCCGCCCACGGGGTGGCGGCGGCGGGCGAGCATCGCGGGCCGAGGCGGAAACCGAACTGCCGCTTCCGCTCGAGGACATGCATCGTGGGACGACACGGAAGCTGACCGTACGGCTTGGCAACGCCGAGAAGACGATCGATGTTCGAATTCCTCCGGGCGCGCGTGACGACAGCCGAATTCGCATTCCCGGTGGCGGGCCGAATGGCGGGGATCTCTACGTCAGGCTGCGTCAGGAGCCGAATTCCCGATTCATGGTCAAGGGCGACGACACGGAAACGGAAGTCGCCATCACGCCCTGGGAAGCAGCCCTGGGAGCCAACATCGAAGTTCCAACCCTGGACGGAAAACAGGAGATTCGCGTTCCGCCCGGTATCGGCTCCGGCCAGCGGCTTCGGCTCCGTGGCCAGGGCCTGACTCTCCGTGGGGGCGGGCGTGGCGATCACTTCGTTCGATTGAAGATTGTCGTGCCCAAGCAGCTGACGGACGCGGAGAAGAACCTGTTCCAGGAACTCTCAAAGGTGTCGCATTTCAATCCCAGGAATGGCTCGAATTGAAGGAAGGGAAATAGCCGCAGATTACGCGAATTACACGGATGGGCGCATAAAAACGACTTTGATGCGCCCATCCGCGTAATTCGCGTAATCTGCGGCTATTTCCCTTTTACAAACGGTAAGTCCACGATCGTTGCAGGCAGGGATTTCTCGGCACTAAAGATTTCCACAGCCGTTCCAGGCGCATACGCGCTTCGGCTCACAAAGCCCAGCGAGATCGGCTTGTTCAGTCCCGGCGACAACAGGCTCGTTGTTACATAACCGACTTCCTTGCCGCTCTTGTAGATGGGACTCTTCATCTCGGGAAGATCACTTCCTTCAAGGGTTAAACCCACAAATCGCCGATTGACATGGCCAATGTATTTGACCTTCGCAACCACTTCCTGGCCGATGTAGCAACCCTTCTCATAGCTGATTCCGCTCTCGCCGATCTCGGGCATCGTTGTCGTTTCGTCGATATCGACACCGTATACGGGGATGCCGGCCTCGGTTCGCAGAACATCCCACGTGCCTCGATCGATCGCAGTGGCACCGCTGGCGGCAAGAGATCTCAGCATTTTGTCCGCCTGCCCCCGCGACACCCAAACGTCATAGCCCATGTCCGAAACAAATACGCGGCGGCCCTCGAATATCAGATGCCCGTAACGGCCATCGAGATGCAGCCGTTCGCCGAGCCAAGACTCGAGAACCGATTTCGCCTTCGGCCCGACGATACCGAGAATGTCGTATTCGTCGGATGAATCCTTGATCTGCACATCCTCCATGATCAGCAGCTTGTCGAAAGCGCCGATCAGTTTCGGAATGGCGGCGCGTTCGAGCGTCAGCCAGAGCGCGTCCTCATCAACAAGAACGTGCATGTGCGCGACAATTTTGCCCTGGGGTGTCAGGTGAGCCGCATAACAGCCGGTACCCGGCGCAAGTTTCTGAACGTCGTTCGTCACCATTCCCTGGAACCACGACGCGCGCTCACTGCCGGTGAGCTTGATAATTCCAAACCAGTCCTTTTCCGCGAGAGCTGCTGTCTGGCGAGCAGCCTGATAATATTCTGTGAGCATGAACTTCTATTATATATAGGCTATGAAAATTGCTGTTCTTATCGATGATCTCTTCTTCTCCTCGAAGATCTCCGCGACAGCCCAACACGTTGGTTCTGAAGTTGTTCTGTGCCGGACTGCCGAAGGCGTGCCGCCGGATGCGGCCCGAATTTGCGTGGACCTCAATGCGAGCACATTCGATCCAATTGAAGAGATTCGAAAGCTAAAGGCCGGGCATTCCAGGCCAATTGTGGCGTTTCTCTCTCACGTGCAGGTGGATTTGAAGCGGAAAGCCGAAGAAGCAGGCGCTGATGAAGTCATGCCGCGGTCGGCCTTCGCCCAGCGCCTGCCCGAGATTCTGGGAAAAATGGGGTCGTAGCCCTATTTTTCAGTTCCCTGACGCCGTCCGGGAAACCGTTTCCACAAATTTGCGGCCAGGTTCCGGAACTCCGAGGTTTCCTTTCTCGAGGACTTCTTTGGCCTCGATTTCGCGGCCATAAAGATCCTTGTTTGCGTCTTTGTCCGGGCTGAGAACGGCGCCTTTAAGAGAAATTCCGGCGAACAACCCGCGGCTTCGCGCGTAGGTCAAAATCTCCGCCCGCAAGGTCGCGTTTGTTTCCGCCGATGCCGCGCGCCCCTTCGGGCCCGCGGCGGCGGATGCGTCACCTCCGAGGGTGACTTTGTCTCGCATGAGATGCTTCATGCTGTCGGGCGTCATGAAGAGCATAACGATGTCCGCAGACTGCCCGCCGAGCTGCAGACCGAAGCTGCCACCTCTGATGGCAATCATCACCGGCGATCCAAAGGCGCCCTTCCCCTGGTCCATTTTGCACGTCGCAGCTCCGCGGCCGTATTGGCCGCCAAAACCGATAGCTGCTTTTTTCAGCGCCGGAATTACCGCAACACACTCCGCCCTCTTTAACAACTCTTTTGGAATGCCGGCATCCGGAGCCTTGACCAACTCGTCGAGCACCTTTGCGGACTCCCAAAGCCGATCGGCAATCTTTTCATCGATCGCGCCCGCGGGCAGGCTGATCGCCAGCAGTGCGCCGGCAACGATTAGTGATCGCATTGTTCGCTCTCCTTTTGAGGTAATTCGGGGACAGACGTATAAATCACCTAATTAGCATCCAAAGTCACGTCTCTTGCTAATTAGGTGATTTATACGTCTGTCCCCGAATTACCTCCATTAGCTCAAAACTGGTATTACGTGCGTTTGTATGGGCTGACCGGTGACGATGGCTTCTTTCTCCGATAGATACATGTCCACCTCACTGCGGACACCAAAGGTCCCTTTCAAATAAACGCCCGGCTCGATGGAAAAGCAAGTCCCGGCCATCAGGCGGCGGTTGTCCTGAGTTTCGAGATTGTCGATATTGGCGCCGTTGCCGTGAACCTCTTCGTGAATGGAATGCCCGGTACGGTGGATGAAGTACTCGCCGTAGCCCGCCCTGGTGATCGACTGTCTCGCTTCCTCGTCGATCTGCCAGCCATACAGGACTTTGTCGGCAGGATACCGCTGCTGCGCCGCCTTGATCGCAGCATCGCGGCCGTTTCGGACAACGTCGAAGATCTTCTGATGTTCGGCCGGAACGGATTCGCCGATGAAGAACGTCCAGGTAATGTCGTCGTAGACCGCATGCGGCAGCTTGCGCTTGGACCACATGTCCACGAGCAGAAAATCTCCCTTTCTCATCGGCAAATTGTCATCCGCATGCGGAGCATAGTGCGGATCCGCGCTGTGCGCATTGATGGCGACGATGGGCGGATGCCCGGCGGTCAGATCCCGGCGCTCATACTCCTTCAAGACGAAATCCTGGATTTCCAACTCGGTCACGGAAACCTTGTCTGTAACGCGGCGCCGGACTTCCGCAACGATCGCATCCACGATTTCCCTCATGTGCTTCGCCGCATACAAATGGGTTTCAAGCTGTTCTTTGCTCCACACCGCTTCGAAAACTTGCACCAGATCCGCGGACGAGACGATTTCCACCCCAAAACTCCGCACTAATTCGACGGTCCCGGCATCGACACGTGAGATATAAGGGATGGCATTCAGAGGCGAATATTGCATTGCGACCTTCTTCGCGCCGGAGAGCGCCTCACGAAGGTGCTGGTGAAGCTGTTGCCACGGGAGATAAACGCGCTTGTTTCCAGGCAGGTTATCGAGAGTGCCCTCTTCGATCGCGTGGACGATCTTCTGAGGTGTGCCCTTCGCCGGCACGAAGTAAAACCATCGCCGCGTCGTAAATTTTGCGTGATCCAGCCTCAGGATGTTTTCGGCGATCGGATCGCTTCCGCGGAAACCATAGAACAACCATCCATCGATTTTGTCCTGCTCCAGCGCGTTCTGTAGCGATTCAATGTGTGCTTCGTTCATGAGAGAGATTATAAGGGGCGTGATCCCAAACTCCTCTTTTAACCTGCATCTTCAGCGACGGTTACGAGCTATCAAGGAAGTGCCTGAACAGGCTACCGACTGCGGAACCGAAACCCAAAGGCTGTGGCCAGGTCCAGTATGCACGGAGAACACTAACAAAGAAATGAATGGCTTAGGGAAGAATCGAACATGGGCCGGCGTGCTGGATTTACCGCAGAATCCAGATCCTTCTGGAAACACGTGCTTCCCGGACTTGACGATTCGCATGTCAGGGAAACCGTCAGCTTCCCGGACTTGCTGATTCGCGTTCAGCAGGTCAGGGAGCGTACAAAGGGCACCCAAGGGCTGCGCTCATTTTTTGTGCTTTTTGTGTTCCTTTCCTTTTTCGTCGCCCGCCGCAGTTATTGGCACACCACTCGCGAATGCGACTGAGGACGACGTGATTCGCCAGCAAGCCGAGACATTCCGGCGGGATGACGTCGCCGTTGTTGCGCTCCTGATCATCCGTCAGCGGCCCGCCCACCCGAGCGGACAGTATTATTGGGGGTTCTTCCTGCCTGGGGACCCCT
>QHXD01000481.1:581-4519 GCA_003223895.1 Acidobacteriota bacterium | reverse complement strand
GGACAATATCGGCGAGATAATTCAGCTGATGTTTCGCGAAGAACTCGTCATGCAGGTTGAAGCTGCCGAAGACCATGTTCACCTGGGCCATGTAGTTATCGTCGTCACAATGAAAGGGGTTGTAGAGGACGGAGATGTCCGGCCGCGCGGGATTCAACAATCGTAAATCCTGGAGACGGCCCGCGCGGTGGATGTGGGGAAGGAGACTGTGAAAGAATTCCAGGTCGCCTTTGCCGTCGAAGATCACCATCGGGATCTTATGGCTCTCGCGGGAAGGCCCAACGCGCCGGCTAAGATCTTGCGTGATGATGTTGCGCAGCAGCGTGGTTTTTCCGGATCCCGTCTGACCGAGAACGATGCCTTGCATGACGCGAATCCGATCCGGCCAAAGCCATGGGTTACCAAAGGCGTCGTATCCAAGAACGACGGCATCCTGACTCCAGGCCTGTTCGATGTTCCTCCGGTCGCGCAACGGCGAAATCTGAACCGGCGGCCATTTTTCGGCTGTGCGGCGGCGCTGCCTCAGCAGATGCCATAGAAAGAGGTAGCAGAATCCGAATGTCAGCAGGCTGTAGGCGGCAATCTCCTGAATCTGCCGCATCGAAAAATACCAGCACGCTGTCGCTACATATAAGAGGATGAGAATGCCTCCGCATCCGAGGCACATCAGTACCACATCCGTCTCGCGAAACAGCGGGGGCCGGACCAAACGGTCATTGCTGTTGTAGCCGCGATTCATTCCATTACCTGAAGTTGAATGCGGCACAGATAAGCGCAAACAGTGCAATGTAGATCAAACCGATAACGATGCCCGGCTTCAGCCTCTTTGTGGGTTTCGGATCGAAGATATGGGGCGCTTCGAAGAACCAGGCCGAGATGATTTTGGGGTCGCTAATGTCGGGCTGGTCTTCGAGGATGCGGCGGAAATCCCGGCGGACGTGCTCGTTCTCGATCATCGGCCTTAACCTTAGAGAATCAGCGTGAGGGAAGTCGGCTTCTGTCCGTCCACCGGGAAGACGAATCGGAGAATAGCTGGTTCATCGTCATCGGTGGTTGGAGGCGCATGCAGTATCAGGATACCGGTTGCCACCTCACCCGGCGGAATCGGCTCCGAAGGCACATCGCATTCGACGGCCGCTATCCTCGTTTGCGTGCGGCTGCGTATCTTCTTCTCAAACTCGGGCCCGACCTGCGAATACCGATAGGCATGCAGGGAAATCTGGGAGTGCGCTGACTGAAGGCCGAACACTTCTGGTTGGCCCGCCAGGTACGGATGGGCGGACCTGTTGTCGATCCTGTATCGAACGAAAAGCTGATCATCCTTTCGAAAGACGTCGGTAATGAAAACCGCCACTTCCGTGGTGCCGAACTTCACGCCAGGGTTTCGGATGGGTTTTGCAAAGAGGAGCATCTCCTCCGCAAAGGAGTGTGAGGATCTGGAATCCACAGTCGAAGTCGCCGGCTCGTGAGTCTCTGAAGACCTCGATACCTGCTGATCGACGGCAAAATGCATGGTCTCCACCGAGACTGCGGGTACCAGTTCGTAATTCCATCTTCCGGAGCCGGTCCAGATAAAGAGATTCGTGGATACGCCTTCTTCAAGGGGCTGAATGAAGACTTTGTTATCCCGGCGCTCGATCTTGAAGGACGGACTGCCGGCAGCGGCAAGCGTCACGGGTTCGGCGAGTTCAATAACGGTGAGATGATTCATCGCCGTCTCGACCCGCGTCACCTTTGCGCGGTCGGGATACTGGGTTTCGATCCGCTGGAGCGGAAGCGCCAGAACAAACATCAACAGCGTGGTTATTGTTTGCATGTTGTTTCTCCCATAAGGAAAAGAGGCCAGAAGGCCGAGTTCAACACTCGGCCTTCTGGATTCGCGGGTTGTTTAGGTGGGACGATGGAGGTTCAAGGTGGGACGTTGAGGAATTCCTTCGAACACCACGTGACCATCCCGGATCTCACCGCGCCCGTCGTTAAGCGGGAATGGATGGACACGGCTCACGCGGCGGCCTTCACGAAAGACATCACCGTTTTGTTTGATCTGCAATAGGAGTGTCCTCCGCACCTCGTTTTCACCGTTTTCTCCTTTCAGGTGCTCGACGAGGAACACGCGTCCTTCGTGATCGAACTCGATTTCGCCATCGACAAGATCAGGAGCCGCCACTTGAACGGGCTGGCTTCCGGTTTCCTCTCCAATCATATCGATGGCCTCCTGCGGAAACGTGTTCCACAACAACGATCCCTTACTGCGGCCGCCACACACGACAATGTGGAGCGCCTGGCACCAGCCGCGCCGATTCTCCTTCTTTTCGTCCGCCCATTTGCGAACCAGCATCATTAGCGCCTTCAGCTCGTCGTTCGTCCGGTCTTTCTCGGACTGCAACGTCAGCTGAGCGGCATTACGCTTACGCCGCGCCGCATCGCGAACCTTGCGGTCCGCGCTGTTTCGCTGCGCTTCAAATTCTGCCTCGGCTTCCTGAAACTGCGCTTCGACCTCGGACTTCCGCTTCATGATTCTGGAAACCTCGGCGGCGTACAAACGGTTGATCTCGCGACACTCATCGAACATCTCCTGGGTGAAGGTCGCCCTGGAGATGACGCCGTGAAAGTCGCTGATGGGTAGTGTCGTCCGGAAGAAGTCATCCACTTCCTTCCGAACCGTGTTGTACAAATAACCCACTTTGTCGGTAGGCTCGACCTCGACCGATACCGGCATCCGGGAAACCTGTTCTTCCCGCTTGTACTTCAGCCAGGGGGCCGTTTTGATCTGCTTCCGAATGGCCGCGATGCGCTCTCGATCCACCTGAGTTCCATGCTTCAGGCTATCCAGCGCATTTTGCAGTTCACGCACCAGCTCATAAGCGAGCTCGGGATGACCGGCTGCCACACACGACGTCTGAAGATCCGTAATGGAACCGATCTCATTGCCTTTGGCTTTGCTGGCAACTTGAGCGAGATTCCACCACGGGCTCTTCTGTTTCTTGAGTTTCTCCTTCTGAATGGGCGTCTGCTCCTTCATTGAAAACCGGTCTTCAACGAAACGAGGCAGCTGATTTCCTTCGACGACACAAACCATGTCGAAGTCGAAATCGCCGCCGTTCAGCGCGGCCGTTTTCGAATTCAGTGTCAACGTCCCTTTCAGCGAGAGCTGCCCTTCGAATAAATCGACGAGTTGACACGGATGGAGACGAATTCCTGTCCCCTGCTGCACGGCATGCGCGATCGCGCCGACCATTTCCCCGATCGGCATCCGCCGGAAGGGCAGTAAGTCTTCGAACATACGAATCGGGTATCGCACCACCAGACCGCGAAGACACGACAGCGATGTGATCGCGCAGTCCAGCGGCAGCCAATCCGAAGCCGCAATGACCTGGCCGTCGTGCAAAGCGAGAATTCCATCGTCGGCGAGCGCAAACGCCGGCATTCGGAATCCGCCGCCCGTACAGAGCTTGAACGTCCATCGCGCGAGAAGCTTGTTGAGCTGCTGGTTGATGTACGGATGCCTGACCAGGTTGCCGGTTGGATCGACCTTCAAGACCGCTTCGACCACCGTGGCTTCACGGCTGGTGAATCCGGAATCGACGGTTTCTTCAGCTTCGACTCGCTGCTGGGCTTGAGACGTTCCGAGAAGCTCCAGAAGCCCCTCATAGTTCCCCTGCTCCACTGCGGATCTCAGCTTTTGAACCTGAGACAGAGCATGCGGCAGGATTTCCGACTTCAGTGTCTCCCACGACGCATGTTCCAGGAGGGTATAACTGGACTCGAATTCCCGCGGTTCCGACACCTCGCGGATCCCGAAGATAATCGGTCCACGATAGGTGCGCACCTCGAGTTGTCGAGTCTCGGATCGAAACAGATCCAACACTCGCGATGGACCCTTGTACTCCGGCTTCACGCTCGATTCCGGAAGAATGATGTCGGCCCCAAGAACCTCT
>QHXD01000481.1:0-504 GCA_003223895.1 Acidobacteriota bacterium | reverse complement strand
GCTCCCACGAGACCTCTCTTGAAGTGCTCGAAAAAGCGACCGTGAAATCCACCCGCGACAGTCGTTCGTCCCGAATTCGTGATCCTTGACGACGATCACGCGCGCATCCGTCGTCTCGATCCTCACTTTGCAGGGTGAAACCAGGACGCCGAAATACGTAATCGCCGCCTGAGGCCAGTTCAAGAACCGTTCGGCGATCGCGCGCTCGTACTTGGCTTCGACGGCATAGAACTTGCCGTCTTTCGCCGAGCCGCTCGCGCCGACCAACTTGAACTGCACTCCATCGACATTGACGCGTTTCATCGCACTTTCCACCAGCGCCTGCTGCGATTCATCCAGCACGCTGCCTGGAACGTTGAGCCGCGCGACACGAATGTCCGGAAACAAGCCCTGCAATAGCGTATTGTGAAGCTGTGCGGATTTTTCGAGATCGGGAATCCGCGTCTTCGCCTGCCCAGTCGAGTCAATGTCTAACGAGATCACGAACATGGGATTATCCGTCGT
>QHXD01000480.1 GCA_003223895.1 Acidobacteriota bacterium | reverse complement strand
TGATCTATGACCTCAACAGCCAGCGCGCCACAGTGGACAGGCTCCGGCAGGAAGTCGAACGCAAGGAGCGAGACGCACAAACCGTGCAAGTGCCCACTGCCGAAGAACAGAACCGGTGGGCTGAACAGGAAAGGCGAGTCAACGAACTCCTGCTTCCGGAGCAGGCGGTTCCGCTGTTTTTTGAAGAGATCACCAGGATCGCAAACGAGAACGGGCTCGAGCGGCTTGGTATCAATACCGAAGAAACGGTGCTGGATCCCGCCAGGAGCCCGGCACCGGACGACGTTATACCCGCTGGTATCGGCGTCCGGCGTTATCTGGTGGTTACGCTCAAGTTTCAAGGTGACTACCAGAACGTGGCCGGCTTTCTGGGTGGAGTTTCAAAACTGGAGCGGCCCATCGAGTACCGGCTGGTCGACATACGCCGGAGTCCGCCCAAGGTTGACGTCACGATCGGCATGAAGAGCAGGACACTTTTGGGCTTGCTCCTGATTTCCTTTGTCGCCGCCGGCAGTGCCGTCTACCAACTGAGCAACCGGGGGCAGAAGTCCACAATCGTGACTCCCGCGACCGGTTCCGCAGTGCCATCTGGAGCCGTAAGCGGGTCACCGGCACCATCCGCTGTCTCGACGCCCGAACCGGTGCCGGCCGGCACGAAGCCGGTTACGATCCCTCCGAACGGTTGGGGGCGGAATCCGTTTTTGACGGTTGATGAGATCAATAAGGCGCTCGAGCCTCCACCACTCATAGCCGCCGCACCTCCGGTTGAGCGCCCGGTGGAACCCAGCCCGGTTCCCCCTTACGAGGTGACTGCGATTATTTCGAGCGCCAACGGTTCCCTGGCGGTAGTTGGCGATCGGATAGTTCAGCCCGGAGACAAGGTGGGCTCGGAAACAGTAAAGGCCATCACTGCGCACGGCGTCGTGCTGGAGTCTGGGGGACGAACGCGCGAGTTGCCTTTGAAGAGGTTCGAGGACACGGTTAAGAAGAAGGAGACCAAACAACCATGAAGATCCTGACCGCAGCGGTCATGTTGTTCTTCGCCACACAGCAGCGGATGCCACGCGAACTGCAGGTTGCACAGATTGAAGATCCTAGCGTGCGCAACGCGGGAATCCTCGTTTTGGGCGGGCAGAACCCCGTGATCACCAATAGTCCGCAGCAGCTTCCAGCAACTCAGCTGGAACAGAACCAGCAGGTGCAGTTGGGAAGCCAGCCGTTCGATGTTCTGTTTCGCGATGCCGACCTGAGGCTCGCGCTTACGGGACTGGCACAGGCGCATGGCTTGAACCTGGTAATGCCCCCGGAAGTCTCCGGCACGCTGACGATCGACCTGAGAGGCGTAACGCTCCTGCAGGCGCTCGATGCGATCCTGCCGGTGCGCAATCTCACGTACACGATTGTCGACGGTATGCTGCGAGTGAACAGGGTTCAGGTTGAAAACCGGCAATTTACCTTCGACTACATCACTACGCAACGGACTCTGAGCCGATCGCTGAGCGCAAGTTCCTCGGCAGGCGGCGGGGGTACCTTTGGCGGCGGAGTCGGCGGCGCTGTTGGCACCACGGCCGGTGTGTCCACCGGATTCGGCGGAACCGGCGGGGGCGGTGGTTCCTCATCCTCGCTTTCCGGAACCGAAACCACGAACCTGCTTCAAGATGTTCAGACCGGCCTCGACGCCTTGAAGTCGGCCGACGGGAAAATAATTTACAACAGGATGGCCGGCATCATCTTCGCGACCGACTACCCGCGCAATCTCGACGCGATGCAGTCGTTCCTTGAAAGCGTTCAGAACGCGGTCCACCGGCAGGTTGTGATCGAGGCCAAAATCGTCGAGGTTAAACTCAATGACGATTCGCAGGTCGGCGTCAATTGGACCGCTGTCCTTGGAAACACGCTGCGGATCGAACAACCATTGTCGGTACCCGGCGGCTATATCTCAGTCGGCGCCACCGTTGGAGATTTCACTGCAACGTTGACGGCTTTGGCCAATCAGGGAAAAGTGGATGTGCTTTCGAGCCCGACGGTCTCTACGTTGAACAATCAACCCGCAATCATCCGGGTCGGCACACAGGATGTTTTTTTCACCACCACAGTGCAGGTGGATCCACGAACGGGAACCATTATCCAGACGGCAACTGTTCCGTCCACGATCAACGAGGGAGTCCTTCTTGACGTTACGCCGCAGATCAGTGATGACGGCATCATCATGATGAACATTCATCCGACGGTCACCGAAAGAACCGGCCAGGCAACCTCACCTCAGGGAACAACAGTACCGATCGTCGACGTTCGAGAGACCGACACCGTCGTGCGCCTGAGACAAGGAGAAACCGTCTTTATCGGAGGCCTGATTTCCGATCGCACCCTGGTAACGATCAACAAAGTGCCGTTCCTTGGTGATGTTCCGGTGTTCGGAAATCTCTTCAGACGAACTCAGAAAGAGAATCGAAAGACGGACCTGGTCATCCTGCTCACGCCGCGCATTCTGGACATTCGGTCTTCTGTGGATTATACGAAAGGCCGACTGGAAGATCAGGATAGGTTGAGACAGGAGAAGAAGTAATTGTACGAACAATTCTACAACCTGATCGAGCCGCCGTTCAGCCTCACTCCGGATCCGAAATACTTCTACAGGAGCGACTCTCATCACCGGGCTTTCGAGCTGCTGCGGTACGCCATTCACCGGCGTGAAGGTTTCATGGTGGTCTATGGCGAGATTGGAACGGGTAAAACCACGCTATGCCGCGCTGTGCTCGACACCATCGAGAAGAATGTCCATCCGGCGCTGCTCCTGAACCCTTTCCTCACCGAAGTGGATCTCCTGAAAGCGATCCTGGCCGACTTCGGCGTCACCCGGCCCACAGTTTCGAATGCCGGTGCCAACAAGCAGGAGCTGATCAATGCTCTGAATGAATACCTGCTCTCGGTATTGGGAAGTGACGGCCGCGCGGTTCTCCTGATCGATGAGGCGCAGAACCTGCCACTGGCCACCCTTGAACAGATACGAATTCTCTCGAACCTCGAGACGCATAACGCAAAGTTGCTGCAGATTGTGCTTGTCGGACAGCTCGAGTTGATGGATGTGCTGTCGAAACCGGAGCTTCGCCAGCTTTACCAGCGCATTTCCATCAAATGCGAGCTGTCGCCTTTCTCCCGCAATGAAGTCGAGCAGTATATTCGTCACCGTCTTGCAATCGCGGGCGGCGGCCAGTCTCGAATCGTATTCACGCCGGATGCTGTCAAAGCGATTTACGGATACTCGGAGGAAGGCATACCGCGATGGATCAATTTGATCGCTGACCGGGCGCTGATGAGAGGTA
This sequence comes from Acidobacteriota bacterium, assembly GCA_003223895.1. GTDB lineage: Bacteria > Acidobacteriota > Terriglobia > 20CM-2-55-15 > 20CM-2-55-15 > 20CM-2-55-15. Next base: position 1,111 of record QHXD01000480.1, on the reverse strand, counting down.
TGGAACTGGGCACGAGCAGGCTGGACCGCCGGGTCATTCTTGATGTGGTCGATCACCTTCAACTGAGGCCGAAATCATCCTTCGGACGATTGTGGCCCCGGGCATGGAGCGCAAAAAGCAAATGAGCTTGATTCTGCAGGCACTGCAAAAGGCTAAGGATCTGACCGGCCGCAAGAGCGCAACGCCTACTCCCTACGCTCTGGCGAGTTTTCGATTCGGCCGTCCGACGCGCGCGCAGAAGCTGAGACGCATCGCGCTGGTTTATCTTTTACCCGCGCTCGCGCTGACACTCATCATCGGTTACGGGGTGACTTTCTGGGCCAACCGGCTGAAAAAACCCCGTGCCACTATTGCTGTCCAGGCTCCGGTGGCGCCGCCGAATCCGGCGGTCATTCCCCCGCCGCCGGAAGCACCTGCCCAAGCGCAGCAGCCCGCGGCACCTGCGACTCCACAAGTTGAAGTCCATGTGGAGACGCCGGCGGAGACGGCTCCGCACTCGCAAACACCACCTCCTCCGCGATCCGCACCGCGCCGAGTATCCCGGCCTGCCCTGCAAGTGCCTTTGCAACCGCCCTCACCGGCCCCCGCTGTCCGCAATACCCCGGCGCCGCCACGGCCGGCGGAGGATGAGGTCGCCAAGACGCAGCCCGCCCCGGCAACTCCGGCAACGCCTGCACCGCCACCACAGCCGGCGGCAGAGATCACACCCGCTTCGCGCGATCCATTTGAGCTTGGACTCTTTTATCAACGAAGCGGCGACTACCTGAAACCGTTCGAGCAGTACAACAAGGTCCTCGACAAGGATCCCCTGAATGCTTCCGTGTACAACAACATGGGAATCATGCACCAGAACGCCCAGAACTACGTCGAAGCCATCAAGGCGTTCCGCCAGGCCACTTATATCAATCCGAGCTACGACAAGGCGCACAACAACCTCGGTACTGCCCTGATGGGAGCTGGACAGGACTCCGAAGCGGGCCGCGAGTTCAACCGAGCGCTGGAACTCAATCCGAAAAACTCCGAAGCCATGACCAATCTGGCAATACTGGCGAGAAAATCCGGCAACATCGGTCAGGCTAAAACTCTTTATCTGCGGGCGCTGCAGCTCAAT
>QHXD01000479.1 GCA_003223895.1 Acidobacteriota bacterium | reverse complement strand
GCCGGTACGGGTCTGGAGTTCTACCGCAACGTCGAGCTGATTCCCGAAGAGCCCGAACCCGTTCTGGGCGAGGAAACCCCGGAACTGGAGATTGCTGAGGATCTTGGTACCGAGGAACAGCCCCAGCAGGAACGGTTGACGACGTAGGGATTGATGTAGCGGCGGTCATAGAAGGCGTGAATGAATTGCCAGGACAGGGTGTTCCCCTCCTGGAACAGGAGGGGTGGCTGCGCCAGTAAGAAAAAGGCGCGAAGCCTCCGAAGCGGCGCAGACGGGGTGGTCATTATGGTAAATGTTGACGTTGAAACGTTATCCGGGACTGACCACCCCGTCTGCGCCTTCATAGGGAGGCTTCGCAGCATCTTCTTGATGGCGCAGCCTCCCCTCCTCTCCGAGGAGGGGAACACCCTTCCCTGCAATTCATTCACACCGTCATAGACAACCGCTACAGTTTGTGGTTGCTACAAAAGTATCTTGTTGAAGGTCACAAAGCCATTCAGTAAAATTAGAAGGTTTTCCCCGAGACAACACTGTCCTCGGGGACGCCGCTAACAAACGAGGAGCGAGAGGGGTTCGTGCCGACATTTAATCAGCTGGTTCGACAGGGTAGACAGAAACCGAAGTACAAGACGAGTAGTCCTGCTCTGCAGGAGTGTCCGCAGAAAAGAGGCGTGTGCACCCGAGTATACACGTCAACACCAAAGAAGCCGAATTCGGCCCTTCGCAAAGTTGCACGTGTGCGTCTGACCAATGGGATTGAAGTAACAACCTACATCCCCGGTATCGGCCACAATCTGCAGGAACACTCCATCGTCTTGATCCGCGGCGGTCGTGTAAAGGATCTGCCTGGCGTTAGCAGTCGCGCTCCAAATACGGTGCGAAGCGGCCTAAGGGATAAGAGCAAAAACACCCGAGAGCCTGGGGCAAGCCCGGGCTGTGGGTAACCTGGTAAGTTCCAGATCAATATCAGGAAGATAGATTTCGTATTTTGGGGACATGTCCCTGAAATTCGCAATTTGATATCAGAGGTTTCTATGCCCAGAAAAGCGCATATCGTCAAGCGCGAGATCGTGCCTGATCCGATGTACCAGAGCACGTTGATCTCGAAATTCGTCAATTGCATGATGTACGGCGGGAAAAAGAGTACCGCCCAGGGGATTCTCTACAACGCCATGGACGTCATTCAAAAGAAGACCAATGACGACCCGTTGAAGCTTTTTAAGAAAGCCATAGAGAACGTCAAGCCGGTTCTGGAAGTGAAGTCCCGCCGAGTCGGCGGTTCCACCTACCAGGTGCCGGTCGAAGTAGGCCCCGCTCGACGAACTTCTCTGGGCATCCGCTGGATCCTGACGTACTCCCGTGCGCGGGGCGAGAAATCCATGGAAGAGAAGCTTGCCGGTGAACTGATGGATGCCGCGAACAATCGCGGAAATTCAATCAAGAAGAAGGAAGATACGCACCGGATGGCGGAAGCCAACAAGGCTTTCGCCCATTACCGGTGGTGAGGAGGAGGCGCCTCCAATGCCCGCGGCTATCTCAGGCGGTGCCCAACCCGTCCATAGGGCGGAGAGTTTAGTAAAGGAAGTTTGGTAATTTTATGCCTCGTACAACGGCACTGGAAAAGACAAGAAATATCGGCATCATGGCTCACATCGATGCCGGGAAGACCACGACAACGGAGCGGATTCTTTACTACACCGGCATCAATTACAAGCTCGGTGAGGTGCATGAAGGCACTGCCACGATGGACTGGATGGAGCAGGAACAGGAGCGCGGTATCACGATCACGTCGGCCGCCACTACGTGCTTCTGGAACAACCATCGCATCAATATCATCGATACACCTGGCCACGTCGATTTCACCGCCGAAGTCGAGCGCTCGCTCCGCGTGCTGGATGGCGCAGTGGCCGTCTTTTGCGCTGTTGGCGGAGTTGAGCCGCAGTCGGAGACCGTCTGGCGCCAGGCCGACAAATATCGAGTACCCCGAATCGCATTCGTCAATAAGATGGACCGTCCGGGCGCGGACTATCAGCGCTGCATGGACATGATGCGAAGCCGTCTGCACGCGAACCCCGTCGCCATTCAGCTCCCGCTCGGAAAAGAAGATACATTCCGGGGAGTCATCGATCTGCTCGACAACAAGGCGATCCTGTACCTGGATGAGACACTCGGAGCCGAATACAAGGTCGAAGAAGTTCCCGAAGACTACAAGCAGATCGTTCGCGAGTATCGCGACAAGATCATCGAGGCCGCCTGTGAAGCCGATGAGAAGGTATTCGAGAAGTATGTTCACGGCGAAGCGATCTCGAATGAGGAACTCAAAGCCGCAATCCGCAAGGGCACGATCGCGATCAAGCTGACCCCGGTCCTGTGCGGATCTGCCTTTAAGAACAAAGGCGTGCAGCCGCTGCTGGATGCTGTTGTGGGTTATCTGCCCTCACCGGTCGATATACCGCCTGTTCAAGGTCTGACCACGGATCGGTCGAAGCCTGAAGTCCGCAAAGCCGACGACAAAGAACCGTTCTCGGCGCTGGTTTTCAAGATCATGACGGATTCCTTCGTCGGTCAACTCGCCTTCTTCCGCGTTTACTCGGGCAGCCTCAGTTCCGGTTCTTACGTTTACAACTCGACGAAGCAAACGCGTGAGCGCATCGGCCGCCTTCTCAAGATGCATGCGAACAAGCGCGAGGAGATCAAGGACGTATTCGCCGGTGACATAGCCGCGGCCGTCGGCCTGCGCCACGTCACCACGGGTGACACGATCTGTGATGAGAACAAGCAGATCCTTCTCGAAGCGATGGATTTCCCGGAACCGGTGATTTCCGTTGCCATCGAACCGAAAACCAAAGCGGATCAGGAAAAGATGGGAGTGGCTTTGGGCAAGCTGGCGCAGGAGGACCCGACCTTCCGGATTCACACGGATCCCGATACAGCGCAGACGATCATCTCCGGAATGGGCGAACTCCATCTGGAAATCATCGTCGACCGCATGATGCGCGAATTCAACGTGGGCGCCAATGTAGGAAAGCCCCAGGTTGCCTACAAGGAAACCATCCGCAAGAAGGCCGACGCTGAAGGCAAGTACATCCGCCAGACAGGTGGACGCGGCCAGTACGGACATGTGCGCATCACGGTCGAGCCGAGCGGAGTCGGCACGGGGTTTGTCTTCGAGAACGAAATCATCGGCGGATCCATCCCGAGGGAATATATCAAACCGATCGAGCAGGGAATCAAGGAGGCGATGCAGACCGGCGTGCTGGCGGGCTACGAAGTGAAAGACGTTAAAGTCTCGCTGTACGACGGTTCGTACCACGAAGTCGATTCATCGGAAATCGCGTTCAAAATCGCAGGTTCCATGGCTTTCAAGGAAGGCTGCCGCAAGGCGAGTCCCGCTTTGCTCGAGCCCGTGATGAAAGTCGAAGTTGTTCTGCCCGAGGAGCACATGGGCGACGTTATCGGCGATTTGAATTCAAGACGCGGACGCATCGAAGGACAGGAAGCGCGGCCGGGCACCCAAATCATTCGTGCGCTGGTTCCGTTGTCGTCGATGTTTGGATATGCGACCGACTTGCGTTCAAGAACGCAAGGCCGCGCAACTTATACGATGCACTTCGCGCATTACGAAGAGGTGCCGAAGACGATTGCGGACGAAATTATTGCCAGAGCGCAGGGACGGGAAGTTGAGAAATCGGTGTAGGCGCCGGCTTTAAGCCGGCGCGGCCCGGCTAAGGCCGGGCTCTACAAATGGAGAAATACTCATGGCGAAAGAGAAGTTCGACAGAAACAAGCCGCATGTGAATGTGGGGACGATCGGACACATCGACCACGGGAAGACGACACTGACGGCGTGCATCACGAAGGTTTTGGCGAAGAACAACCCGAAGGTGAAATATCGGTCGTTTGACTCGATCGACAACGCGCCGGAAGAGAAGGCGCGAGGGATCACGATCGCGACCGCGCACGTGGAATATGAGACGAAGAAGCGGCACTATGCGCACGTGGACTGCCCGGGGCACGCCGACTACATCAAGAACATGATCACGGGAGCGGCGCAGATGGACGGGGCGATCCTGGTGGTGGCGGCGACGGACGGGCCGATGCCGCAGACCCGGGAGCACGTGCTATTGGCGCGGCAGGTGGGAGTGCCCTACATCGTGGTGTTTTTGAACAAGTGCGATGCGGTGGAAGATCCGGAACTGCTGGACCTGGTGGAGTTGGAAGTACGGGACCTGTTGACGAAGTATGAGTTTCCGGGAGACGAGATACCGGTGATCCGGGGATCGGCGTTGAAGGGGATGGAAGACGATCCGGTGTGGGTGAAGAAGATCGACGAGTTGATGGACGCGGTCGACAGCTACATTCCGGTGCCGCCGCGGGCGATCGACAAGCCGTTTCTGATGCCGATCGAGGATATTTTCTCGATTTCGGGGCGCGGGACGGTAGTGACGGGGCGGATCGAGCGGGGGATCGTGAAGGTCGGAGAGGAAATGGAGATCGTGGGATTCAAGCCGACGTTCAAGACGGTGATCACGGGCGTGGAGATGTTCAAGAAGTTGCTGGATGAAGGGCAGGCGGGCGACAACGTGGGGTTGCTGCTGAGAGGGACGAAGAAGGAAGAAGTGGAGCGGGGACAGGTGGTGGCGAAGACGGGATCGATCACGCCGCACACGAAGTTCAAGGCGGAAATCTACGTCTTAACGAAGGAAG
>QHXD01000002.1:8481-22126 GCA_003223895.1 Acidobacteriota bacterium | reverse complement strand
GACCTGGACGCGTTCACCGCCTGCGAAGCCTCGGTGGCTTTCCGAATCGAGGACATGTATTGCATCGATGCATCCGCCGGAGCATTGGGAAAGGACTTCATGAACTTCGCAAGCGACGGAAGGACCCGCTTCACCGCCAGATTGAACTCTTGCGACAGCAACAACTGAAACGATCTGCGTTCGCCGGCACTGGCGAAGCGCCCGAAGAGTCCGACGAATATCACTCGAGTGGCATCCGCCGCACCTGTGACGATGTCCTCTTCCAGAAGACACCCGCGTATTCCGAACGATCGGATGTTCAACTCCAGAGCAACTCCGTTGCACGCGATGGGGAGATGATGGCGTACGGGGTTCGCCAGCACACCGGTCGAAGGAGGCATGCTCGCAAACAGGCGCAAGGCCGCCGCGATTTCCGAATCATTCGTTTTTGCGATCGCGGTGCCTACGGGACTGTATTCGGGAGCTGAGGGCAATTCCGACAGGAAGGGCGGCCATCTTTTTGGCATGCTTCGATTCCTCCACGGCAACCGTTATAACGCCGCCCCACATCATTGACACACTTAATTGTTGCAATCATGAGTATTGATGAAATAAATAGTCCGGCGGAGAGTCTTAATGCAGACGTTCAGATATAAACAGAATCGATTGCAGCAACTGAAAGGATTCTGCGCAGTAGTCGAGGCCCACAGTGTTTCGAAGGCGGCGGATCGGTTGAGTCTTACCCAGCCGACAGTCTCTTTGCAGGTGCAATCGCTCGAGCGTGACCTGCGGACAACCCTGTTCGAAAGACGCGGCCCGAAAATCGAGCTGACTTTCGAGGGCGCACTTTTGTATGAGCTCGCCCGGCCTCTTGTCGAAGGGCTCACGGCGCTGGACCAGAATTTCGAAGACCGCCGGAACAATGTCGAGCAGGGCAGGCTCGCGATTGCGGCCGGAGAATCCACCATCCATTACGTCCTGCCTCGCGCCGTGCAGCGGTTTTCGTCCGAGCATCCGAGAATCTTACTGGCTCTGAACAACGTCACCGGTCAGCAGGGTTTGCAGCAGCTGCGCGACCGGCTCGTGGATTTTTGCGTGGGTCCGATTCTGGACACACCTGCCGACATTGTGTTCGAGCCTGTGGTCGCTTTTGATCCAGTGCTGATCACACCGCTTGGGCATCCGCTTTCCCTTCGGCGGAAGGTTTCGCTGCGCGACATAAGCCAATATCCGCTGATACTGCCTCCACGCCACCTCAGCACATGGCGGCAGGTGGAGATGGTGTTTCTGCAGCACCGTCTGCCTTACGAGGTTCGGCTCGAAATGGGCGGGTGGGAAGTCATCAAACGTTACGTCGAACTCGGTATGGGAATCTCAATTGTCATGAACGTCTGCCTGACCGGGCGCGAGCGTCTCGAGGTGATCTCCGCAAACAAGTACTTTCCCAAACGCGTTTACGGCATCGTTCAACTGAAAAGCCGGACGCTTTCACCTCAAGCTCGAGACTTTATCGAGACATTCAAGCTGTCTGTATCGAGGGCCGTTCGATAAAGCAGTTGCCCGGTCCCGCGCGGTCTTCGCGCTTTAGAAATTACACTTCAAACGTTTTTCTGACCGTGCTATGTTGGCGCCCATCGCCGCCGTCCCACAGAGTTGGACATCAAGAAAAAGGACCCGTTCCGAAGTGGCACGGACGGGGTGGTCGCTCACAAGTTACGTTGCGGAATGCGTTTTGAAACATGGTGTGTGAGCGACCGCCCCGTCTGCGCCTTCTAAAGTGGCTTCGCGGCATTTTCTTTATGGCGCAGCCTCCCCTCCTCTTTGAGGAGGGGAATACACTCGGCGAATTCATTCACAGAAAAACCGGCGGTCTATGACCGCCGCTACAGTTTCCCTGCCACACATTTGAAGAATTGATCGATCACCATGCGCGCCGCGCCGCCGATCATCCGTTGGCCGACGCTGGCGATGGCGCCGCCGGCGCTGACATCGCCGGAGTACTGAAGCAGCGTCCCGGAATCCTTGGGGCTGAGCTGGACCTTACCTTCGCCTTTGACGAAACCCGGCGCGCCAGTCCCATTGACGGTCATCTCATACTGCGAGATAGGTTGAAGATTGTGCAGGCGGATTCCACCGGAGAACGACCCACTAATGGCACCGACTCCGATCTTCATCTGCATCTCGTATGTTCCCTCGCCGGTCTTTTCCAGCTTTTCGCAACCGGGAAGGCATTGGGCAATTCGATTCGCATCGGTTAGAAAATCCCAAACCGCTTCGGATGAAATTCCTTCGAACTCGAACTGCCCCTCGATCCGCATTGGTTATGCGCGCTCGATTGCCGCTTCGACGGCCCGGCGCGCAAAAATCCGTGCGAGATCCAGCCGATAGTCGGCGGATGCGTGGATATCTTCCAGCGCAATCACGCCGGACGAAGCCTTCTCGCAAGCTCTCTTTAGAAGGTCTGTTGTCGGTTTTTGTCCCTTCAAAGCCTTTTCGGCTTCCGTTGCCCGAAACGCACGGTTCCCGACACCCGTAATGCCGATGGCCACCTTCGCCATGGCGCCTGATCCGTCCAGTTCCACCACGGCCGCAGCGCCACAGATCGCAAAGCCTGAAGCCTTCTGCGCCATCTTGAGGTACGCGCTCCCGGTTTTGCCCGATTGCACGGGAATCTGGATTTCGCGCACGATCTCGTTCGCTTCCAATGCCGTGGTCAGCATATCGACAAAGAACTTCGAAGCGGGAATCAGGCGCTCGCCTTTCGGCCCGAGCGTGACAATCGTTGCATCGAACGCGAGAATGCTTGCCGGATAATCCGCCGCGGGATCGGCGTGCGCAATGCTGCCTCCGATCGTGCCCTTATTCCGCACCTGGATGTCTCCAATGAGACCAGCGCCGTCGGCCAGCGCCTGGCAATGGCGCATCACCACGCCGGAGGTCTCGACGACATGATGTGTCGCGAGCGCTCCGATGCACACCATGTCTCCATCCTGGCGCACATAAGAGAGCTCCGGGATTCTGCCGATGTCGATCAGAGCCTCCGGCGTGGCAAGCCGGAGCTTCATCATCGGAATGAGGCTGTGTCCGCCCGCAAGGATCTTTGCGCGGCCTCCATGTTTCTGGAGGAGGTTGACGGCTTCAGCAAGAGATGTCGCAACCGTGTACTCGAAGTTCTGCGCAATCATGATGCTTTCCTCCCTTTCAGAATCTTCCAGATTTTCTCGGACCGCAGAGGCATGTCGATGTGCGAGATCCCAAAAGGAGCAAGAGCGTCAACCACCGCATTCACGACTGCCGGGGTCGAACCAATCGTCCCTGCTTCGCCCACGCCTTTTACGCCCAGCGGGTTTACAGGGGAAGGCGTGATCGTGCGGTCCAGCTCGAACTCGGGGAAATCATGCGCCCTGGGCACCGCGTAATCCATCAGCGTACCGGTCAGAAGTTGACCGTTCTCGTCGTAGACCACTTCTTCGTGCAGCGCCTGCGCAATACCTTGAACGAGTCCGCCGTGCACCTGACCTTCAACGAGTAACGGGTTGATAATGTTGCCGCAGTCATCCACCGCAACGTACTTTGTAATCTTCGGCTCGCCGGTTTCCGCGTCGATCTCCACAACGCACACGTGCGTCCCGAATGGGAACGTGAAGTTCGAGGGCTCGAAAAACCGCGTGGCGTCCAGACCGGGCTCGAGACCCGGCGGCAGTTTCACCGCGTTGTATGCCACGTCCACAACATCGATGAAGCTCATGGATCGGCCCGAGTCCCCTTTCACGACGAGCTTTCCTACCCCGAATTCGATCTTGTCCGGCGTGGTCTCGAGGAGGTGTGCCGCGATCTTCTTCATCTTTTCTTTCAGGTCCTGCACGGCAAAGTACATGGCCGTTCCGCCGACCGCCGTGGCGCGGCTTCCAAAGGTGCCGATGCCGGAGGGGATTCGCGCAGTATCGCCATGGATGGTAACGATATCGTCCGGTTCGAGGCCGAACTCGTCGGCTGCAATCTGTGCGAACGTGGTTTCCTGCCCCTGGCCATGTGGGGACGCGCCGGTAAGGATGGTGACCTTGCCGGTGCGCTCGATGCGCACGCTACCGGTTTCCCAACCGCCGCCCGGCATTGCGGCGGACGGTCCCATGGCGCAAATCTCGACATACGACGAAAGACCGATGCCCATGTATTTGCCCTGGCTGCGAAGCTCGGCCTGCTTCCGGCGTAATCCTTTGTAGTCGGCCAGTTCCAGCGCGCGATCGAGCGCTGCTTCGTAGTTCGCGCTGTCATAAACGACGCCACCCGAGGTCTGGAACGGAAATTCGTTCGGTTGGGGGAAGTTTTTCCTCCGGATTTCCGCCGGGTCCATCTTGAGCTTCTGGGCGGCCACGTCCATGATGCGCTCGATCATATAAGTGGCTTCCGGACGGCCTGCACCGCGATAGGCATCCGTCGCCATTTTGTTGGTGAGCACGCCAACAAGTGCGAACTTGAGAGCCGGCACTTTGTAACAGCCCGGCGCGAGCAGTCCGGTCAGCGTCGGAATCATCGGCGTGAACAGCGAGTAGAAGGCGCCGAGATCGGCAATGGCTTTTACCCTCATGCCAAGGATCGTGCCGTCGTTTTTCAACGCGAGCTCGACATCGTCGATCTGATCGCGCCCGTGAATCGTAGCGGCGATATTCTCGCCGCGGCCTTCGATCCATTTCACCGGACGGCCTGTCTTTTTGGCCAGGTAACCGACAAGTCCGTCCTCGGCATACACATCGATTTTGGCACCGAACCCCCCACCTACTTCGGGTGCGATCACGCGCGTCCGGTTTTCCGGAACGTTCAGCATAACGGCAAGCTGCGTTCTCAAAAGATGCGGGACCTGCGTGGACGCCCAGACGACGAGTTCGTTATCCGGCATCTGGTAGGTGGCGACTACGCCGCGTGGCTCCATGGAAAGCGGAGCGAGGCGCTGGTTGACAAAGCGCTCTTTCACGATCACATCGGCTTTCTTGAACGCTTCTTCGGTGTTTCCGCTCTCGAATCCGAAGTTAAAAGCGATGTTGTCTGAGAATTCGTCGTAGAGGCGCGGGCTGTCGGGTTCCATTGCCTTCTCGGGATTGACCACGGCAGGAAGGGGCTCGTAGTCGATTGCGATCAGATCGGCAGCGTCTCGGGCGACGTATTTGTCGGTCGCGACGACGGCTGCAATGGGTTCACCCACGAATCGCACCTTGCCTACCGCCAGAAGCTGGCGCTGTGCATTCTTCATTTTCGGGATCGAGGCGGCACATGGCACGGGACCGCAATGAGCGGCCACCTCTTCGCCGGTGACGACGGCGACCACGCCCGGAAACTTTTGCGCTCTCGACGTGTCGATTCGCTTGATCCGTGCGTGTCCATGGATGCTGCGCACAACAACCATGTGCAGCATGCCGGGCAGCACGACGTCATCGACGTATGTCGAGGTTCCCGACACGAGACGGGGATCTTCCTTTCTCTTCATAGCCAGACCGACGTAACGTTGCGGCATAGTTAGTCTCCTGCGGCCACTTTGGTTGTTCGTTTCAGCTTCCCTGCGGCGGACTGGACCGCTTTCACAATATTTTGATATCCAGTGCAGCGGCAGAGATTCCCGTCGAGGGCTTCGCGGATTTCCGCCTCGGAAGGTGATTCATTACGCGACAGCAGTTGATGGGAGCACATGATCATTCCGGGAGTGCAGTATCCACATTGCAGCCCATGCTCTTCCCAGAAACTCTCCTGAAGCGGATGCAGTTGGCCGTCTTTGGCCATGCCTTCAATGGTTACAAGGTCTGCGCCATCCGCCTGGACCGCGAACATCGTGCAGGACTTCACGGCCAGACCATTGCTCAGCACCGTGCAGGCGCCGCAGATGCTGGTCTCGCATCCGATGTGGGTGCCCGTCAGGCCGGCAACGTCTCTAATAAAATGAGCCAGCAACAGGCGCGGCTCCACGTCCTTCTCATAGAGCTTTCCATTGATATTAATTTTCACGTGCATACGTGGTTCTCCTTGGGTGAGGGGACGTATTGTATGCTAACCGTCTAATAAGTTGGATGTGGAATTGTGCCTCTTGAGCGGATCTTCATACATCGCCTGATACGGATACTGCGCGTCGCTGTGCCGATCCTCGTGGCAGCACTGATCGCCATTCCTACGTTCAATTACATCTCGCGCCACGAAGAGAAAAAAGCGCCGCAACAAGTTCAACAGTTGCCGCAGGATGCGGCGGTTTTCACCAGGGACATCACCTATTCACAAACCGAAGGCGGCCGGACTCTGTTCACCATTCACGCCAAGTCAAATCTGGGTTTCAAAGACCGCAAAAACATGCTCCAGGACGTGGATGTTACCGTGTTCGGCAAGACCGAAGCGGAGCCGGCGCGGCGCATCCAGAGCAAAAGCTGCAGCGTCGATCAGCAAAGCAACGACATTCAATGCAACGGTGACGTCCGATTCCAGCTCAACGACAAAACCCGGGGCCGCTCCGAGGAACTCACCTACAATCATCGCGACCACATTGTTGCCTCGCCTGTCGCAACCACCCTTGAGCAGCCTGGCTCTGCGACCGCCCGGGCCAACAATTTCGAATACGCCATCGATACCGGTTTGTTGAAGCTCACAGGGGACGTCAAGGTTTACACAGCGAATGAGACTTCCCTCGAAGGGGGCTCGGCTGTCTTTAATCAAAAGGAGAATTGGGCAACCGTTGCGGGCGGTGTTTTTGTCAAATCCGCCACCGCATGGATCCGGGGCGCATCGGGCCGCGCAGAGCTCATGGAAGAAAGTTTCCAGCCGAAGACAATTGTCGTCGAGGGCGGTGTCACTGCCGAATCACAATCCCAACAAAACCAGAGTACATGGAAAATGCGCGCAGAATGGGTTGAAGCGGCCATGTCGCCGGCCGGCAATGTGGAACGCGTGAAAGCGCTTCGGAATGTTGAAGTCGAGAACGTGGCGGTCGATAAGCGGCAGCAAGTCACCGGCGGCGAAATGGACGCCATTATGGATGCAAATGGAAAAGTGAACCTGCTCAAAACCCGGGAAGGTGCGCGCATGATTCTCGGGTCCGATCGAACGCTCCGCTCCACCACGATCTGGAGCAATATCGAAGGATCCGTGGAGACCGAGGAGAACTCGGTTCTGCAACTGGCGGACACTGTCATCGAAGGCGGCAAGTTCAGGATCCAGCAGGGAGACATTGTGACGTTCAGCACGTCAGAGCGGGCGAACATGCGATCGGGTGAGCGCGAGAGCCGGGCCGACCGAACCGAGGCGCGGTTCGATAGCCGGACCAACAGTCTGGTGGAGTTAGTCCAGTCGGGCAATTTTCAGTTTCGCGACACGCAGTTCCAGGGACGCGCTCAGAACGCCCGCTTTGAGGAAGGCGGGGCCGTGGCCACGCTGGATGGTTCGCCTGTGGTCACGAACGCCCAGATGCGCATGGAAGCGGGCCAGATTCGGCTGAATCAGAAAGACAATTCGTTCAGCGCCGCGAGGAATGTGAAAACCGTATCGAAGGGCTCCGCCGAGCCCGTTCTTGTGACGTCCTCCCGCGCGCAGGGCATGGGCGACACGATCATTTACACGGAGAATGTCCAGCTCTGGCGCGGGAACGACACGAATATCAAGGCGCAGCGGCTCGAGATTTCAACCAAAGACAACCGGTTCAAGGCCGACGGCAAGGTGCAATCGAAGTTTGAGGCGATTCGGGCGTCTTCGGACAGGCTCGATTACGACGACAGCCGCGGAGAGGCCCACTACACCGGCAACGTGCTTGCAAAAAAGCAGGATATGACCCTGGAGACGAGCGATATGCGAGTGAAGCTCGGGGAGGCGTCGAAGGACATCGAAGAGATTGTGGGCATCGGCGGCGTGGTCGTGACGCGTGGCGAACAGCGCGGAAAGGGCGATCAGGCCGTTTACAACGCTCAAACGGACATCATTACGCTGACGGGCAAACCCGCGGAGGTCCACGACAAAGAGCACGGCAGCGCTCAAGGCGACCGCCTCATCATGAAAAAGACCAGCGAGACCATGGCCGTGGAAAGCGAAAATGGCGGCCGGGCCGTGACGAAGCATCCTGTTAACAAATAATTTCACTCACCACCGTAGACGTATCGAAATCCTACAAAGGCCGAAAGGTCGTTCGCGATGTCAGTCTCGTTGTCGGTCAAGGAGAGGTCGTTGGATTGCTAGGACCTAATGGGGCGGGCAAAACCACGACTTTCTACATGATCGTCGGCCTGACCCGTCCGGATTCAGGCGCAGTCCTGCTGGGCGATCATGACATTACCGATCTGCCCATGTACTTGCGGGCGAAAAATGGCATCAGCTATCTACCGCAGGAGGCATCTGTCTTCCGTAAGTTGACTGTCGAAGCCAACATTATGGCGATACTTGAAACCCTGCCTCTTTCGAACAAAGAGCGCCGGGAAAGGATGGAAAGTTTGCTGGAGGAATTCGGCATAGCTCATGTCAGGAAAAGTCTGGCAGATACGCTGTCAGGCGGCGAACGACGCCGGGTCGAAATTGCCCGCTCGCTGGTCATCTCTCCGAAGTTCATCCTCCTCGACGAACCCTTCTCCGGTATCGACCCAATTACGGTGCTCGAGATTCAAAAAATTATTAACCATCTGAAAACGAAGCGCATCGGGGTTCTTGTGACGGACCATAATGTCAGAGAAACCTTGCAGGTCACGGACCGCGCTTATATCATCAATAATGGATCGATATTTCGGTCCGGTACTCCACAGGAACTCGGAAATGACGCCGAAGTTAAAAGGGTTTATCTGGGAGAACATTTCAGTCTAAATTAGAAGTAGATCGCGCCTATGGCTTATTTGGAACCAAAGTTAGTCACAAAACTCGCGCAGAAGCAGGTCCTTACCCCCGGTCTCGTGCAAATGGTGAGCCTGCTTACCCTGAACAAGCTCGAACTCACTGAAATGATTCAGCAGGAACTGGTGCAGAATCCGGTGCTCGAAGAGGGCACCGAGATCGTCGAAAGCATTGAGCCGACGTCCGAGATTGAAATAGATCAGGGTGCTCCGGCTGGCGAGACCGACGGCACCGACGCTGAGTATCAGGCTCTGTCGGAGGCTGCCGCGCGGGATCACTGTGTGGGAGACTCCGAACCGACCGCAGAACGGGCCGTGGAAACGGCCGCGCCTGCCGAGCCCGAGCCCGTGGATGACCCATATGCGGACATCGACTTCCAGAGCTTCGACAATTACCTCAACGACGGGGCATCACGCCCCCGCGAGACGGAAATCTTCGAGAAACCATCCTTCGAGAACTTCCTCGCAAAGCCACCCTCACTGACAGACCATCTGGAATGGCAGCTGGGTCTGGCGACTGTTGAAGAAAACATCCGGCTCGCCTGCCATTCGATTATTGGAAATCTCAACGAAGACGGCTACCTCTGTGCCGTTGATGAGAATGGTCGCGAGGTGCCTATCACGCTCGAGGAGATCGCCGAGAGCGGAGAGCACACGCTGGAGGAAGTGCAGCAGGCCCTGGAAGTGGTTCAACGCTTCGATCCGCCTGGAGTAGCGGCACGCGATCTGCGGGAATGCCTGATGATCCAGCTGCGGATCCTGGAGGAGGACGACACGATTGTCGCCGAGGTCGTGGCCGATCATCTCCACAAACTTCAGAACAAGCAGTTCAAGGAGATCGCAAAGGCGCTCAACCGGCCGTTGAACGTCATCATGGAGGCGGTCGAGATCATTCAACAGCTCGATCCGAGGCCCGGTCAGAAACACAACAGGACGCAGCCGCGGCTGATCGAACCGGATGTGTTCATCGTCAAGGTTGGCGGCCAGTACACCGTCGTCACGAACGAAGATGAAGTCCCACAGCTTCGTCTGAGCCCGACCTACCGCCATATGCTCGAGCGCGATGCCTTGAACAAGGACGTAAAGAATTATGTCAAGGATTGCTTCAAGTCTGCCGTCCAGCTGCTGAAAAACATCGAGCAGCGGAAGCACATCATCGTGAAGGTTTGCGAGGCCATTATCCGGCGCCAGACCGACTTCCTGGATAAAGGCATCGATCAGCTGAAGCCGATGATGATCAAGGACGTTGCCGAGGAAGTGGGCGTCCATCCGTCTACCGTGAGCCGCGCAGTCGCGAATAAATTTGCGCACACCGCGCAGGGTGTGTTCGAACTGCGATTTTTCTTCTCGGAAGCGGTAAATGGTCCGATGGGCAATGGAACTTCACTGCTGATCGTTAAGCGCAAAGTGAAGAAGTACATCGAGACCGAAGATCCACGAAGTCCGCTGACGGATGAAAAGATCGCCCAGATGCTCAAGGAAGAAGGCATCTCGGTGACCCGCCGCAGCATCACGAAATATCGCGAAGACTTACGCATTCCAAGCACACATCAACGTCGAGTCAGATCCTGAGAAGAGGTCTCCTATGAGTGTGGATATTACGGGTCGCCACATCGAAATCACTGAGCCTATTCGGAAGTTCGCCACGGATCGCCTCGAGCGACTCAGAGGAGTTATCGACGAAGTTCTCGAAGCGCATTTTACCCTCACGGTTGAGAAACATCAGCGCCACCTCGCGGAAGTGAACATCAAAACGCGGGATGATTTTTACCATGGCGAAGAAGTTTCCACCGATATGTACACCTCTATCGCCGCCGTTCTGGACAAGGTCGAGAAACAGATCCTCAAGCACAAGGGCCGCAATGTGACTCGCAAGCGACGCAACAATCACCTGGGCGCGGGAGTCGTTTCGACAACTTCCATTATCGAGGTCGAGGAAATACTCGGCGAGCGGTTGCCAAGAATCATCCGCTCGAACGAAGTTGCGGCCAAGCCTATGAGCATCGATGATGCCGCGATTGAGATCGGCGATTCGGATCGTGAATTCCTGGTATTCCGGAATGCATCGACCGAAAGGCTGAACATCGTCTACAAGCGAAAAGATGGGAATATCGGATGGATCGAGCCTGAAGCCTGATCTTGAAGTGCAACCATCGTCCTTCACTATCATCACCGGTCTGAGCGGCTCCGGAAAGGGAACCTTCCTCCGGGCGCTCGAAGACCGGAGCTATTTCTGCGTTGATAATCTCCCCGTCGGCCTTCTAAGCAAATTTTACGAACTCGTTCTGAAATCGAGCGAGGAACCGGCCAAGGCCGCGCTTGTGATCGACGTACGCGAAGGCCAGACATTGAGCGAGCTTCCTTCAATCCTCGAAGAGCTCAGGAACGATCACGCGCTGCAGATTTCCGTGTGGTTTCTCGAGGCATCCGATGAGGTGCTGGTCCGCCGCTTCAGCGAAACGCGGCGGCCGCATCCACTCGATCCGAATCGCCCTGTCCTGGAGGCTATTGCGCTCGAGCGCGAGCTGCTGGCGCCTATCCGGGACGTGGCCGATCATGTGCTGGACACGTCGCAGTTCACAATCCACGAACTGCGCCAGCACGCGGTGCGGCTGTTCGAAGAACGGACAGACCAGCATCTGCTCGTCTCGCTTGTGAGTTTCGGTTTCAAGTACGGCGTTCCCATCGATTCCGACCTCGTCTTTGATGTGCGCTTTCTTCCCAACCCGAACTTCGTGCCGCATCTGAAGGCATACACCGGCTCGGACACGAACGTGATTGACTACATGAATTCCCAGGAAGCAACCGGCAAATTCCTGAAGCACGTCTATGACTTCATCGACTTTCTGCTGCCGGAGTACAAAAGGGAAGGCAAGTCCTACGTCACCATTTCCGTCGGCTGCACCGGCGGCCGGCATCGTTCCGTCATGATCGCGAACGCCATTGCCAAACACGTTGAACGCTTGAATTACCGCGTCAAAGTGTCACATCGAGATGTCGAGAAGAAGGGGTGAAAAGTAATTCGGGGACAGACGCATAAATCACCTAATTAGCGGGTGAAGTACTTGAATGCTAATTAGGTGATTTATGCGTCTGTCCCCGAATTACCCGAATTTCGCCGGATTATTTTTCTTTGTTAACATGAACTTATGATTGGCGGACTCATCGTTACACACGGCCGTCTGGCCATCGAGCTTCACAACGCCGCGGAGATGATCGTTGGCGAGATTCATCACATCACGGCGGTTTCGCTGGGCTGGCACGATGACGTGGCCATGGCGACGACCATGATTGAGAAAGCCCTGGAGCGCGTGAAGACCCCTGACGGGGTTTTGATTTTGACAGATATGTTTGGCGGCACTCCGACAAATATTGCATCGACGTTTCTCGACCAGGGGAAGGTCGAAGTCGTCACCGGAGTAAATCTGCCGATGTTGATGAAGCTGGCACAAATCGGCGAGGGCACGACGCTGGCTTCGGCTGCGAATCTGGTAAGGGAGCAGGGACAGAGCAGCATCTACATCGCAAGCCAGCTGCTTGCACCCCGGCAGCAGCGATGAAGGAGCGCGAGGTCGTGATTGGCCATCGGCTGGGCCTGCATGCGCGCGCCGCTGCGAAACTGGTTCAACTTTCGACGAGCTTTCAGTCCAACATCGTCTTGTTTCGATCCGATTCCAGCAACCCCGTGGAAGCCGACGCGCGCAGCATCCTGAGCGTTCTGTTGTTGTCGGCTGCTTTCGGCTCGAAAGTCAGCGTTCGTGCGGACGGTGTGGACGAGGATCAGGCTTTGGAAAGCATCTGCGAATACCTCGCAGGGTGATGTCCCGGAAATATGAAGGATTCCGAACGAATCATACATGGTGTCGTGGCTTCCGTCGGCGCTGCCATCGGCCGGGCTCTGCGAAGCTTTGATCCACTTTTCGTTTCGTTCAATTTGAAACTGCGGCCCGAACAAGTGCGCAAGGAAGTGGACCGTTTTCGAGGTTCGGTCGAGAAATCACGCGGACAGCTCAAGCGCATGCAGTCGCAGTTGAAGCGCAAGAGCGGGCCCGAGTCGTCGTTTCTCATCGATGCCCACCTCCTCGTGCTTCAGGATCGGCTGTTTGTGGATCGAATCATCGACAAGATCGAGAATGAACAGATCAACTCCGAGTGGGCCATTCAGCAGGTGAGTGAAGATCTTTTCCAGGCTTACGACCGCCTGAATGACGACTATCTGCGAGAGCGCCGCGGGGACCTTGAAGATATTGTGCGGCGGCTCCTCCACAATCTTCAGTCCAACCCGCTGCCGTCATTCAAGAAGCTGCTGTACGACGCGATCCTGATAGGGAAAGTGGTTCCTCCATCCACGCTGTTCGAGTTGCGTTCCCAACGCGTCGTCGGACTTGCCACTGAGACAGGCAGCCCGCTCTCACATACAGCGATCATGGCTCGCTCGCTGGAGATTCCCGCCGTAGTCGGAGCGCCCGAACTGGCAGAAGTTTCTTCAGGCGATCTGCTCGTCGTCGATGGAGATCGCGCGCTGGTGATCGTCTCCCCTTCGGACGCAACCCTCGATGAATACAAAAACCGCAGGCGCGCCGAGAAGACGCCGAAGAAGAAAGGTGGCTCGGCGGCATCGGCGCCATCCGTCACCGAGGATCGCGTCCGTATTTCACTCGGAGCCAACATCAATTTCAGTGAAGAAGTAAGACCGGCCATTACCATCGGCTGCGAGTCGATCGGGCTGTACCGCACCGAGTTCGATTTCTTCCGCGAGGGCAAGCAGCCTGATGAGGAATCGCTCGTTGCGGACTATTCGCTTGTACTGAAGTCGGCGAAGGGCG
>QHXD01000002.1:3577-8457 GCA_003223895.1 Acidobacteriota bacterium | reverse complement strand
GAGCTGGGACGGCGTGAACATGAATCTCGGCGTGCGAGGTCTCCGGTTCTGTCTCGAAAACACGGATGTGTTCAAGAAACAATTGCGAAGCCTGTATCGCGCTTCGGTGTTCGGTCCCATGCGGATTCTGCTGCCATTTGTATCCACCGTCGACGATCTGGACGCGGCGCACGAAATCATCGCCGAGGTACGCCAGGAACTGGAACTGCGGCGCCAGTCTTATGATTCCGGTGTTCCGATCGGCGTCATGATCGAGACCCCTGCAGCGGCTCAGACCTGCGACCTCATGGCTTCGCGGGTGGACTTCTTCTGTCTCGGAACCAACGATCTGATCCAGTACTACCTTGTGGTGGATCGATCCGACAGATCCGTCGTACATCTCTACAATCCTTTTCATCCCGCGATTCTCCGATGCCTGCATCAGGTGTACACTTTGCTGCACCCGACGGGCAAACCCGTTACGGTGTGTGGTGAAATGGCCGCAGATCCGCCTTCTGCAGCGGTTCTGCTGGGATTGGGTTTCACCTCCCTTTCGGTCAGCCTGGCGGCTTATCCGAGAATTAAAAGAATGATCCGCTCCGTTTCATACGCGCAATTGCGCGATTTGGCCGCGCAGATACTCAAGATGCAAAAGCCCAGGGACGTCGAGGAAAAGGTTCGCGCCACGGTCTATCGTCCATGACAACGGTGCCGGCGCGCTTGTGGTCATACGTCAAACCCCATGTCTGGGTGCTCGCCGTGTCCCTGGCGCTCGTCGCGATTGTCGGGGTCCTAGAAGCAGCCACACCTTTTCTGATCGGCCGTATTTTTGACAATCTTTCCGGCGGAAACGGCACGATCTTTCTGGTTCTCCTTGTCATAGCAACGGCAGTCAAAGCCGTCGCCGAATACGGCTCGGTCAATGTGACGAGTTATCTCGGACAGTCGGTGGTTCGCGACCTGCGGAACGATCTGTTCGAGCAAATCCTGTTGCAGCCGCTTCGCTTCTTTCACTTCAACCCGACCGGTGAGTTGATCTCCCGTGTTTCAGCCGACGTCGAACGGATCCAGACAGCCGCTTCCGAAACGCTCGCTGACTTTCTGAAGCAAACAGCGATTCTGGTCTTCCTCGTTATTACGATCTTCGTGATCGATTGGAAACTTGCGGCGGCATCAGTGGTCCTGGCGCCGCTGGTGTTTTACCCGACAGTCTGGTTCGGGCAGAGGCTTCGTCTGCTCAGCAAATCCAACCAGCAGGAAATGGCGGACATGGCGAACATCCTTTACGAAACCCTGGCGGGGAACCGTATCGTGAAGGCATTTACCATGGAGAAGGCAGAGGCGGGAAAGTTTCGCAAGGCCACGCAGCGGATCTTCAAAATCAACCTTCGGCAGAAGATGACACAGTCGCTGTCGTCCCCGCTGATGGAAGTCCTGGGCGTACTCGTCGTGGCGGCGTTTCTGCTTTATGCGCGGGCTCAGATCATCAATCAGCGGATGACGTCCGGAGTATTGATTGCATTCATTATTGCGCTCATCAAGCTCTACGATCCCGTTCGCCGCATGAGTGGAATTAACAACTCGTTCCAGCAGGCCTTTGGCGCTTCGGGCCGCGTTTTTGAAATTCTGTCGCTCGAGACGGAAAGGAACAGCGGACGTGCCACGCTGACGCGATTCGACGATCGAATCGAGTTCGACAACGTTCATTTCGAGTACGAGCCGAGTGATGCCGTTCTGGACGGCATCTCGTTCACCCTTCCGCGAGGCGAGGTTTTGGCGATTGTCGGACCGAGCGGCGTCGGGAAAAGCACGCTTGTGAATTTGCTGCCGCGGTTCTATGACGTTACAGCAGGGCACATCCTGATCGATGGCCGGGATATTCGCGTGTTCGGCCTCCAGTCGTTACGGCAACAGATTGCGATCGTGACGCAGGACGTCATCCTTTTTAACGACACGATACGCGCAAACATTTCATACGGCGATCCGACAGCCGGCGAAGATGCGATCGCACGCGCAGCGAAGGCCGCCCTTGTGGATGATTTTGTGGTGAGCTACGACGCTCAGATTGGCGAACGTGGCCTGCGTCTTTCCGGAGGAGAGCGTCAGCGGATTTCCATCGCAAGAGCGATTTTGAAGAATGCGCCGATCCTGATTCTCGACGAAGCGACTTCTTCGCTCGATGCCGAGTCTGAGGCTCTTGTCCAGCAGGCGTTGCAGAACCTGATGGAAGGCCGGACGACAATCGTGATCGCCCATCGGCTGTCCACCGTGCGGCGCGCAGATCGAATCATCGTGCTGGAGGATGGCCGGATCAGGGAATCGGGCACTCACGAAGAGCTTGTCGTGCGGCGCGGCCTCTATTGGAAGCTCTATAATCTCCAGTTCCAGGATGTGAGCTCATGATCTACAGCATGACGGGTTTTGGATCCGCGCGGGCAGAAGCGCCGAATCTGGCGGTCCTTGTGGAAATCAAGAGCGTGAACCACCGGTACCTCGATTTTCACGTCAAGATTCCGGGTGAATATCAGAATTTCGAGAACGTCATCCGCCAGAAGGTGTCGGCGGCCTTCAAGCGGGGAAGGCTGGATGCGTTCGTCCGGATCGATTACAGGCGCGAGAACATCAAGCTCGATGTGAATCACAATCTGATCAAGGCTTACGTCGAGATGATAACCGGCCTGAAGACCGCGTATCCCATCCAGGGCGAACTGACACTGGAGATGGTCACGAGATTACCCGGTCTGGTCACGGTGTCCACCAGCGATCTCGCTCCGGAAGAACTCGAACTGATCGGCCTGAAGCTTGCCGAAGCCACGGATATTGCGCTGGCCCAGCTCAGACAGATGCGCGTGACGGAAGGCCAGTCCCTGATGGAGGACATCGACCGCCGGATTTCAAACATCGGGCATCATTTGGAAACGATTCTTGCCGGCGCCAAAGACTTCGTGGAGCATTATCGGCAACAGTTGATTGCCCGGGTTACGGAACTGGCACCCCAACTTGTCGCGGACGCAGGCCACCGTCTGGAAACCGAAGCTCTGCTTTATGCCGAGCGTAGCGACATTGCGGAAGAAACAACGCGCCTTCGCAGCCACCTGGACCAATTCGCCGGCCTGAAAAGCCTTCAGGACGAAGCCGGCAAACGCATGGACTTCATTCTTCAGGAGATGAACCGGGAGGTTACAACGATCCTCTCCAAAACCTCCGGTCTGAATGAACTTGGCGCCGGCATCGGCAAGGCGGCCATTGAAATCAAAGTGGAAATCGAAAAACTGCGCGAGCAAGTCCAAAACATCGAATAAAAATGGGGTCGTAGCCCGGTCCAGGACGCCATTTTTGTCCCTATGATAGACTTAGGAGTTTTCAGAAGCGACGCTGAATGCGCGGAAACCTATACATTCTCTCGGCACCTTCGGGGGCCGGGAAAACCACGTTACTCCAGCACTTACTTCGAAGTTTCAAAGAACTGAAGTTTTCGGTTTCGTACACGACCCGGCAGGCGCGGAACGGCGAACAGAACGGCGTCGATTATTTTTTCACGGATCGGCCGACCTTCTTGAGCATGGTCGACCGCGGCGAGTTCCTGGAATGGGCCGAGTTCAACGGAGAGCTTTACGGCACGGCGCAGGCGTTTGTCGAAGAGCATGCTGGTGCAGGCAGGGACGTGGTTCTGGACATTGATGTCCAGGGCGCGCGGCAGGTGAAGTCGAAGATCAAGAACGCTATCGCGATTTTCATCTTGCCGCCATCATTTGCCGAACTGGAGCGCCGCTTGAAGGCACGAAGGCTGGAACCCGACGACGTGATCCGGCGCCGGCTCGAGATCGCCAAGAGCGAGATCACCTTTTATCGTGAATACGATTACATCATCATCAATGACGTCCTCGAAAATTCCATCCGTATCCTCGAGTCCATCGTGCGCAGCGGTGCCGCCGCGCCCTGGCGTCACCAGGGCCGCATCGAAGAGATCATCGCTTCCTTCGGAGGTATAGCTTGATAACCATTCCCGATAACATCGACAGTAAGTACCGCTTTGTGATTCTTTCCGCATTGCGTGCCAGGCAAATTCAGAGCGGGAGCATGCCCATGCTGAAGGAGCCCCGTCACAAAGCGACGCAGATTGCCCAAAAGGAGATTCTGCAGGGGCTCGTGAAATTCCGCATTCCCGACCAGAACAGCGACAACGACCAGCAGGAAGAAGAAGAGCAAGAGGAATGAAAATAGCGCTTGGCATCAGCGGTGGAATCGCCTGCTACAAGTCGGCGGAGATCCTCCGCAGACTGCAGGACCGTGGGGTGGATGTTGTCGTTCTCATGACGAAGGGCGCTACCCAATTTGTGACACCGCTCACGTTCCGAGCCCTCTCCGGCAATAAAGTCTACGTCGATCTCTTTGAGGGGTCCACTTCGGGCAGCGATTTCGAAGGCGCCTTCGATCATATTCTTGTGGCCCAATCCATCGATCTCTTTCTGGTCGCACCCGCGACCGCCGACTGCATGGCACGTCTGGCGGCGGGGCTCGCCGGCGATTTCCTGACCACATTTCATCTGGCGGTTACGGCACCCGTCGTCATCGCGCCCGCTATGAACACACGAATGTGGCAGCATGCCTCGGTTCAGGCGAATCTCAAGACTCTCGTCAGCCGTGGCGTCCACGTCATCGATCCCGAAGTCGGCCAGATGGCCTGCCGGACATATGGCCCCGGGCGATTGGCGCCGGTGGAAGAAATAGTGGACTACGTCATGGGGCTGCTGAACCGTTCACACGACCTTCAAGGCCGAAAAGTGCTCGTGACGGCAGGGCCTACGGTGGAGGATATCGATCCGATCCGGTACATCACCAACCGGTCGTCGGGAAAGATGGGTTATGCGATCGCCCAGGCCGCGAGAAACCGCGGAGCC
>QHXD01000002.1:0-3546 GCA_003223895.1 Acidobacteriota bacterium | reverse complement strand
CGTACGAACCACCGAGGAGATGCGCCGCGCCGTGATCGAAAACGCGGCCGATGCGCACGTCGTGATCAAGGCTGCCGCGCCGCTGGATTTCCGTCCCAAATCCGTTGCCACCCAAAAGATCAAAAAGAAGACCGCGGACCTTGTGCTCGATCTCGAGCCGACCACGGACATTCTCCTGGAGCTCGGCAATCACAAGAACGGCAAGGTGCTCGTCGGCTTTGCCGCCGAGACCGAAGCTCACATCAACAACGGTCTCGAAAAATTGAAGGCGAAGAATCTGGATCTTATTATTGTGAATTCTGCAAGTGGTCCTGATTCGGCCTTCGACAGCGATATGAATCACGCGACAATCATTGACAAGTCCGGCAAGACCGAAGAGATTCCACTGGTAAGCAAACAGGTCATGGCGGACAAAATTCTCGATCGCGTGGTGCAATTGCTGAAATGAACTCTGACGAACTGACCAGCCAGCTTGAATTTTTCCGCGACATCGGTGTCGAGTCTTTGGATGTCAGTCCAGCTGCAGAGGCGGTCTGTGACCGCCTCGACGCTGATAGAGCGCCGCTACAGGAGTCCCTGGAGGACCTCGATTCCATTCGCGCGGACATCGGTGACTGCCAGCGTTGTAAGCTGGCCCGAACCCGCACCAACATCGTCTTCGGATCCGGAAATCCCAATGCGGAACTCGTCTTTGTCGGCGAAGCGCCGGGCTACGACGAAGATCAACAAGGTTTGCCCTTCGTCGGCCGCGCGGGTCAGCTTCTGACGAAGATCATTGAATCCATCAGCCTCAAGCGCGAAGACGTTTACATCTGCAACGTCCTGAAATGCCGGCCCCCCGACAATCGCAACCCGGAGCCGGATGAAGTTGCTTCCTGTAATCCATTCTTGAAAAGGCAACTCGCGACCATCCGTCCGAAGATCGTTTGTTGTCTCGGGACGTTTGCGGCGCAGACGGTCCTTCAAACTGCTGCGCCTATTTCCAGGCTGCGCGGGAAGTTTTTCGACATGGACGGGATGCGCGTCATAGCAACGTTCCATCCTGCTTACCTGCTGCGATCGCCCGACAAAAAGCGAGAAGTCTGGGAAGACATGAAACAGATTCGCGCCGAGCTTTTCCGTCTCCGTTCTTAGGCCATGTATGCGGATGTTGCGGTCTGCCTGCCGCTGACTCGCACTTTCGCGTACAGGCTCAACGAACCGGTTCAGATCGGATGCCGGGTGCTTGTGCCCTTCCGGAAACGGGAGGTGGAGGGATTTGTCGTTGGGCTTCGGGGGGAGCCGCCCGGCGACATCGAGGTGCATTCGATCGGGAGCATCATCGACCGTACACCGCTCGTGCGGCCCGAAATCTTCGAATTGTGCCGATGGATTTCGGAGTACTACGTCTCGCCGCCGGGGGAGGTGCTGAAATCAGCCTTGCCGCCCGGGATTTCCGCGAAACATGTTGAACGCGGGCTAAAGCCCGCGACTACATTTGAAAACAAAACATCCGGGGACAAACGTGATTCCGAAAATGTAGTCGCGGGCTTCAGCCCCCGCCCCGTTCTGACTGAAGACCAAATTGCAGGTTGTACTGCTATTCAATCCGCTCATGGTTTCCACACCATTCTGCTCCACGGCATTACGGGCAGCGGCAAGACTGAAATCTACATGCAGGCCGCGGAGCACTTTCTGGCCGCTGGCAAAACTTCGCTCATCCTGGTTCCCGAAATCGGGCTAACCCCGCAGCTCACCAGCCGGTTTGCCGAGCGATTTCCGGGCCGCACGGCAGTGCTCCACAGCTCCCTCACACGCCGCCAACGCATCGACGAATGGCTGCGCATTTACAATGGTGCAGTTCCCATTGTCATCGGTACACGTTCGGCGGTTTTCGCGCCGCTTCAGAACCTCGGCCTCATTGTTGTCGATGAAGAGCATGAGACCAGTTACAAGCAGGAGGAAGTTCCCCGCTACAGCGCTCGCGACACGGCAGTCATGCGCGGCAAGTTGGCCGAGGCGGCGGTCGTTTTGGGATCTGCGACTCCTTCCATGGAATCCTTCCGAAACGCGGAATCCAAAAAGTACGAATACGTCGCGCTGACGACACGCGTGGAAGATCGGCCTCTGCCCGGCGTTGAGATCGTCAACATGCGCGACGAGTACGCCGCTGAAGGCAGGCAGGTGGTCTTCTCCCGGCGGCTCCTCCAGGCCGTGGCCGAGCGTCTCGAGCGCCGCGAGCAGACGATGATCCTTCTCAATCGCCGCGGCTATGCGGCTTTTCTGTTGTGCCGCCACTGTGGCTTCAACTTCCAGTGCAACTCGTGCAGTGTGGCGATGCCCTATCACCGTGCGATCGACAAGCTCCTCTGCCATTACTGCGGCTTCGCCCGGCGTCCTCCCAAGCGCTGCTCCGAATGTGACAGCGAGTACATCCATTACGTCGGTGAGGGGACCGAACGCCTCGAGGCGGAGTTGAAAACCTTGTTCCCGGAGGCCCGGGTCGGCCGCATCGATCGCGACACCATGCGCCATTTGCGGGACTACGAGCGCGTTCTGGGTGGATTTGCCTCCGGCGACCTCGACGTTCTGGTCGGCACTCAGATGATCGCCAAAGGCCACGACTTTCCCCGGGTCACGCTCGTCGGCGTGATCGGAGCCGATACAGCCCTCTCGCTCCCCGACTTCCGCGCGGCCGAACGCACGTTTCAGTTACTCACACAGGTGGCCGGCCGGTCTGGCCGCGGAGACCAGCCCGGTGAGGTCGTCATCCAAAGCTACTTTCCAGATCACTATACGTTTCAACTTGCGTGCAGTCAGCGATTCGAGGATTTCTACGCCCGCGAATCACGCTACCGGAAAGCAATGTTCTATCCGCCTTTCACAGCGCTGGCAGGAATCATGGTGATGGATCGCGACGGAGGACGGGCGGCGAAGCTAGCCCGCCAGGTCGGGGAATTCCTCGATACATTGCGATCCAATTCAATCCGAGTCCTCGGCCCTGCTCCGGCGCCCCTGGAGCGGATCAAACAAGTGCATCGCCACCAGCTTCTGATCAAGTCGTCTTCGCGCGGCATGCTTCACCGAGTGCTCGAGCGGCTCCAGGACCACCTGGAAGAAAGGAAGATCGGGCCCACCCGCGTCATTGTGGATGTGGACCCTGTCTCCTTGCTGTGAAAATGGGATAAACACAAAGACACAAAGGGCACAAAGACACAAAGAAGGGGCGCTTCAAATGAATCTTATTGCGCCCCTTCTTTGTGTCTTTGTGTCCTTTGTGTCTTTGTGTTTATCCCACTTTTCAGAAGGTCAGCTTCAATCCAAATTGAATCTGCCTCGCTGTGGTAGTCGTAGCGGTGATCAATCCCG
Organism: Acidobacteriota bacterium; assembly: GCA_003223895.1. Taxonomy (GTDB): domain Bacteria; phylum Acidobacteriota; class Terriglobia; order 20CM-2-55-15; family 20CM-2-55-15; genus 20CM-2-55-15. The sequence continues at coordinate 198 of QHXD01000002.1, read as the reverse complement.
CCGACGGGCTGATCGCAGTACCCTGGAATACGATTGGGTTTGGCGCCGACAGGTTCGTGTGATTCAGAGCGTTGAAGAACTCGGCTCGGAACTGGAGGCCGAGCCGCTCGGAAATAGCAGTGTTTTTGAGCAGCGACAAGTCTACGGTAGCCAGCCCGGGTCCGCGGTAAGTTCCCCTGCCTAAACTCCCCCAGGTTC
>QHXD01000478.1 GCA_003223895.1 Acidobacteriota bacterium | reverse complement strand
TGTGGCGGGCGGTTTCGTTGGCATTGTCCTGGCGTCGTGGTTTATTCGCGGCCTGGTTCGTCTGGCGCCCGGGGAATTGCCGCGCATGAATGAGATCGGTCTCGATTCGCGAGTTCTCTTGTTCATGATTGGAAGCTCCATCGCGTCCGGCATTCTGTTTGGTGTGACGCCGGCGCTGTCCTTCATTCGGACTGATGTGCACGCCGGGCTGAAATCCGGATCGCAGAATCGTGGTTCACGGCGCAGCCGAATGCAAGGAATGGTCATCGTTGGCGAGATCTCGATGTCGTTTCTCCTGCTTGTCGGTGCTGGATTGGTGACGCAGAGTTTGTTTCGTCTGTCTGCGGTCAACACCGGCCTCCGGCCGGATCGGCTTCTGACCGTCCAGGTCGTATTGCCGCGATCACGATGTGTCGACGAGAAGCGCATGCGTTCCTTCTATCAAGACTTGCTTCCGCGTCTGCGATCTTTACCGGGAGTTCAAGCAATCAGCGGGATTTCGATGGCGCCATTCACCAATCGGCACTCTGTTGTCCTCCTCGTCCCCGAAGGCGTGCAGCTTCCTGCCGGCAAGGAAATATCATCAGTCGAGAGTCGGATGGTGTTTGCCAATTATTTCGAAGTTGCCGGCACTCCGATCATCGAAGGCCGGGCTTTTACCGAGGCCGATATTAATGCTGCCGGACAGTCCGGAGTGGTCATCGTCAACAGAGCGATGGCGCGAAGGTTCTGGCCTGGGCAAAGCGCGATCAACAAGCCGGTCCCTCTCGACGGCGGGGGCACCCCTCCCAACGTTATTGGGGTCGCGGAAAACGCCAGGGAGTTCAATCTGGGTGAGGATATCAAGCCCATGATTTACTTTCCGGGATGGGCGTGGGCGGACCTGAATGACCTGACGTTGCTTATTCGCACTGCCGGAGATCCCGCGCAGCTTCCCGCCGCCATTCGGCACGAAATCCAGTCGGTCGACAAGGACCTTCCCATTGAGCGCATGGAGACGATGGAGAATCTCATCGCCGCGACCTATGCCAACGAACGGTATCGGACCATCCTTATTAATGTGTTTGCGCTTGCCGCGATTTTCCTCGCGCTGATCGGTTTGTACGGAGTGATGTCGAGAGCCGTTGCGCAACGAACTCGAGAACTCGGCATTCGAATCGCAATTGGCGCAAGACCAGGCTCGATGGTCTGGCTTGTGTTGCGTCACAGCCTGGGCCTGGCCATCACCGGCATTCTCATTGGCTGCGCCGTTGCGCTTGCAGTGACGCGGCTAATCAGCGGGTTTCTTTTCGGTATCACCCCGACAGATGTTCCCACTTACGCCGCCATCGCTGCCGGATTGGTAGCCATGTCGATCGCTGCCAGTTACATTCCGGCGCGCCGCGCTGCGCGCATCGATCCCGCCGAGTGTCTTCGCTCCGATTGACCCGCATTATCGGGCATCGACGACGGGCGCGGCCGCGGTGATCCGAGAGTTCCTTTCCACTTTCACCAGAGTACCGCGGCGTTCGTAGTGGCTCATGAACTCGGCATTGAGATACGCGGTGCCCTTCAGTTTGTGCCACGCAAGTAGCCTGTATTCTCCGGGCCGGATTCCCGTAATTCGAAACGTACCGCCGGATTCGATCGTCGCAGTTTTAGCGCTGGCGCGGTTCAACGCGCCGAGTGGCCGGATCGGAACGAGAACGACGGTCGCGCTGTCGCCATACAGTCGGTCGATCCCATCGGTCAGATGTCCGCTGACTTCCCCACCCTTCGCATCGACGGTGATATCGAGAAATGACGAACTCGATTGAGCGGTCATCCACGAGTGGAGAGCATCGGCCCCGTCGAGTGTTGCTTCTTGAATATAGCCATACTCCGGCAGGCCTAAAATTTCCATCAACTGATGCTCTTCTTCTGCCACATCCCTAATCGTGAACGACCCATCTGCGGAAACTGGCGCCGATTCCGGATTGAAGGGCCGATCGGTGAATGGGTTATCCGTCAGGTCTGCGGCGTTGGGAACGAACGCCAGGCGGCGCGCGCCGTTGAGGTCATAGTCGACTTCAAACGCGCGCACGCGGGCTCCGGAAACAGGATCTTTCGTGTCCTCATCAAAGACGATGCCTTCGATCGCCGGGGCGGTGGAGATCTGCTCCTGGGCGGCCACAATTTGCAGTGCGATTACGAACGACAGTAAACACGATGTCAGTAGTTTCACGTATTGCGATTCTACTACCCGGCACGAAGACGGGGAATCAGCCGCCGATTACGCGAATTACGCGGAAGCAGAGCTGAGGCTGAGTGGACTGGTTGTAAATCGGCATTCGCGTAATTCGCGTAATCCGCGGCTGGTTCCCATTGCCTTTTCGACCGTCATCTTCATTTATTTGGGAAGAAAGCGCTCGTAAGTGGCTTCTTCAGGTTTGCAGTCCCACTTGAGTATTTTCCCGCCCGGAAGCCGCAGATAGTTGTAAGTGACTATCAACGGCTGTAGAAAGTAGACCGGATCATAGTGGGTTATAGTGACCTGCATCATGTCGCCATTGGGAACATAGCGTTCGACCGTGCGCATCTGGTCCGATTGATATAGTCCCGGCACTCCGAGAGTGTCCAACACTCCTGGACTTTGACCAGCAGTTTCAATGACCAGCGTCTCACCGTCATACTGTCCCACGGATCGGCCCATATTGGGATGTTCACGCACGGCGTATGGCGCGTCTTTCACTGCAAGTCCCTTCTTCAGCGGTACGCGCCGGCGCACATCCATAAACTCATAGTTGATTTCCACAGAATCCTGACGTTGCCGAACCTCTATAGGAGGCGAGGGCGTATGCATGATCCGGGTAAAGCTGGCGGGAATACATCGCATGTCCGGATCGTCCTTCTGGTAGTCGTACGCGGCGCGGGCTTTTTCCCCCGCGGGGGTGAGTTTGAGGTTTTCCGTTTTACTTCCCAACAGGATCCACACGCCGTTCAGGTCGGTACGCTTGCCGGCCATGGCGTGAGCGAGGATTGAGTTCGCAATCAGCAGCACGGCCACCATCGCGCTCTGCCGGGTTAATCTGGTCAATTTCATCCAGCGCATCGATTGGCCTCCGCTTAGCAGGTGATCTTCGTTCCTTTTGCAACGCTCTCGCGAAACGCCACAAAACCGCAATCTTTAAGGACCGTTCCATCGGGAAGAGTAGCGGTTCTAAAATACCCAAGATTGGGAAGCCGTTTGCTTGGACTCACGTTGATCGTCACTTTATCCCCCACGCGGATTTTGCTGACGGGAACGGTCCGGCGAAGCAGCGCATTCTTATCCGACCACTCGACAAAGAATTCCGAGACGCTGCCATCAGGCTTGGTAACTTCCAGAGTGATCTGGGAATGCGGGTTTCGAATAGCAACTTCTTTGACCTTGCCTGTGACGTCGAGTGCCTTGCTTCCATCAAAGTTTGCAGCCACAGAATGGTGCGCGAGTCCCACCCCGCCACTTAAGAATAGGGTAGCAGCGATCAGGGCCGCGGTTGCGAGCTTACGATGCATGAGTACCTCCCACCTCGATTTAGAAAATATTGGCAAACTAGCACCGTTCAATGCTCTCGTCAAATGGAACCAGAGATGGTGATCAACCGTCTCGCTTCGACGGCAAGCGCCTGCCGATCGTTAATCTTCATCGCCGCTCCAAGCCGCTGTGGTATCGCTCTAACATTAAACCGCTGCTGTTCAAGCCGGGCCCGTCTCCGTCAAAGCTTCGTCCGCCTCTGTCCAGCGGTCGAGCGTCTCTATTTGACACCGGCAAACATTGGCGTCCGTCTCCTGAACTATCGGCGTTGGTCACCAATCGGCCTGGCTTGTTTGCCGGAGAGTCGCCGTTGGTCATTCGTTGGAGAAGCTTCGCCGAAAAACGGCCGCCCTTCCTGGTTTGTTGTCGACGTCGGTTACTCGAGTGTCGGCGTTCAATGTTGAAGGTGCGCTCGAGATAAAAAAAGGGCCATGAAGCAATATTGGGCATTGCTTCATGGCTCTTGAATGGAAACGCTTCATGCGCGGGTGGTGTGTGACGATGGAGGCGGCGTGGACGACGGAGGTTCCGCGGGCGCGGCAGTCCGGGTCTTGCGGCCGAACCGCTTGCCGAGATCCTCGGCCGCAGCTCTTAAGGGCGCCTCCGCAAATGGAGTTTTGCTGACAGCATAAATGGTGCGTGCTGCCGCATAGGCTTCGCCGCCAACTTGCATGACCGTATCGTCAATCTGCTTTTGCAGTTGATCGATGGCCAATTGAATTGGCGCGAGCGCTTCAAAAAGCCGCGCGTCCTTACGCATTTCCTCCAGGAACGAGACCGGAAGCAGGGCCGAATTCTGCGTTCCTATCTCCAAAGCTCTCTTCACGAATATCTGCGTCCTGGGGCCGAGCTTCGGCATTTCCACGCGTTCCGCGGTTGTCAGATCGATCAGGAACGGCAGTGTCTGACGGATGGTTGCAACTGCCGTCATGACGACTTCCTCATCTGTTTTCGAAAGGGTCGCACTTACTCGATTCGGATTCATATGGATTCTCCTTGTGCAATGTTGAGTTGTCAGTTGTTCTTTGTTTCTCGAACCTCCCGAATCTCGGTAACGAGTCGGTTGCTTCCTCATTGGCACGTACGGCTCCAAAACCAACACGCTGGCCTTTCACGATTTATCAATGAGTTACACCGTTCAGGACGGCCGCCGCGGCTCTTTTTTCAGAAAAACCTGAAACCGTTTCAGAAAAATCTGAAAAACCGGTCGTACTCTTCAATTGAAAGTGTAGATGTAAGGGTTATGATGTAGCCCAGGTAACAAGCCAAAGTGATACGTCTGTGTTCATTGCTTGACAGGGTCTGTTCCCGGGACTAACCTGACGCCAACCTTTTCAAATCTCAGGAGGGTCCCATGCACAGCGTGAGAGTGCTGGCAGTCCTGTTCTTCCTCGCAACAGCTTCGACGGCCTTTGCGGCAACCAAGGCCATCAAGTTCGGCAAATTGGTCGATGGGAGGGGACGGGTCTTCACCAACGCCGTCGTCATTGTTGAAGGCGAACGCGTGCAAAGCGTAGCAAGTGGCAATGCGCCGATACCGAGCGGCGCCGAGGTGATCGATCTTTCCCGATACACCGGCGTTCCAGGCTTGATCGACGCACACACGCACATCACGTACTACTGGGACGGTATTTCCACGCCGCGCTACGAGCCTCCTCGCCATTCGGCCGTCACGGCGTTTCTCGCACAGGAGAACGCGCAGAAGGCGCTTGAGGCGGGCGTGACGACAATTCGAAATCTCAACTCTCCCGATGGGACGGATCTGGCGATGCGCGATCTGATAAACATGGGCAAGATGATCGGACCTCGCATGTTCGTCTCAGGCCTCGGGATCCGGATCACCCGCAGTACCGCGCCACCCGCGCCCATCGGCATCATGGCGGATGGAGTTGATGCTGTCATCCACGCAGTGCGACAAGTCATCGCGTCCGGGGCGGATTGGGTGAAGATGTACGGTTCGACCGGCGGTTTCGACGATGTGACTCAGTCTCAGACGTTCACGTTCGAGGAGATGAAGGCGGCGGCCGACGCCACTCACGCCCTGGGAAAGAAGATCGCGATTCATTCCTATGGGCCAGCGGGCGCACGCGATGCCGTTCGCGCCGGTGCCGATTCGCTGGAACATGCAACCGACATGGATGATCAGACGATTGCGGAAATGGTCGCACGAAAGACGTACTATGCCCCCACGATCGACCATAACCAGTACTACGTAGAAAACGCAGACACTGTCTACCATTTTCCCCCGGGCGCGAAAGAGCGGCTGCTCGATTACATTCAGCGCAATTTCGAAACCGCGAAGAAAGCGTTTCGAGCGGGCGTGCACATGATCTCCGGCTCCGATGCCGTCTATAACGGCTGGGGTTTGAATATGCGTGAGCTCGACTGGTTTGTGAAGATGGGAATGACGCCCGAGCAGGCCCTGAGGACGGCTACTACCGAACCCGCCACCATGCTTGGGCTGGAGAACAGCCTCGGCGCTGTGGCACCAGGCTTCTACGCCGACATTGTCGCCGTTGAAGGCGACCCGCTGGCCAACATCACCGCCGTTTCAAAAAGGGAGAATGTCCGTTGGGTGATGAAAGCGGGCCAGGTGGTGGTCGACAAAACGAAAGCGGCGGGAAAAGCGAACTGAGCGCGCAATTGAACATGTGCATGAATTGTGCGTGCGTCAAAATGTAGTCGCGGGCTTTAGCCCGCGTTCCTTGAGTTTTCGCGAAACGCCAGAAACGCGGGCTAAAGCCCGCGACTACATTGGGACACTCTTACTCCAGTGGCTGAACGCGGACGAGGTAGCCATTGTAGTCCACGTACCAGACAGTTACTGGTTTCGTGGAAGCGTCGACAACGGTTCTACGGTTATAAGAAAACGGTTCCGGCATCTGGTAGACCGTCCAATGGTCGGTTTTGGGATTGAATCGAAGCATCTGCCGGCCG
>QHXD01000001.1 GCA_003223895.1 Acidobacteriota bacterium | reverse complement strand
CCGTTTGTCGGCACACTGCTGGCGTTCTCGACTTATTTTGTCGGCTTTGCAGCCAGGCCTGTCGGGGCTGTGATCTTCGGCCATTTTGGCGACCGGATCGGCCGCAAAGCCTCGTTAATCGCCACGCTGGTGCTCATGGGCGTCGCGACGATGGCCATCGGCTTCATTCCCGATTACAACTCGATCGGCATATGGGGAGCGGTACTGCTGACGTTCGCGCGCGTCTTGCAAGGCATCGGTGTGGGCGGAGAGTGGGGAGGCTCAGTCCTTCTCGCGGGTGAGTGGACGGATCCAAAGCGACGCGGCTTCTCCACAAGCTGGGCTCAATTCGGAGCGCCTGCAGGAATGGTACTGGCCAACGGCGCGCTTGCGCTCATGAGCGTCTGGACCACAAACGAACAATTCCTCGACTGGGGCTGGCGAGTTCCGTTCCTTCTCAGTTTCATCCTGATTTTCATCGGGCTCTACATACGCGTCGGAATTCTGGAAACGCGTCATGGAAGTGCTGCGGCGCGACAAGCGGGCGGTGATCCTGACCGCGCTCTTGCGGACGGGCCAGCAGACGCCTTTCTATCTCTTCACGACCTACGTGTTGACCTACGCCACCACGGTATTGGGGCTCGGCCGGACGATGGTGTTGAACTTCGTGATGATTCAGTCGCTGATTTCCCTGGGAACTATCCCCCTGTTCGGTCATCTCTCCGACATTTTCGGGCGGCGCAAGATCACAGCGATCGGATGCTTCGTGATGATGGTGTTCCCGTTCGCTTACTTCTCACTCCTCGACACAAAAAACCTTTTCCTGGTTTTTCTCGCGATCGCCCTGGCTCTTCCGCTTCACGATCTGCAATACGGTCCACAAGCGGCTTTCATCTCGGAAAGCTTTGCCGGCTCGCGGCGCTACAGCGGTGCGTCGCTCGGATACCAGCTTGCGTCGATTACCGCAGGAGGCCCGGCGCCCCTCATCGCGGTGTGGCTCTATCGGACGTACGGCACCTCGATGGCAATAGCGACGTACGTGGCTCTCACCGCGCTTGTGAGCTTGATCTGCGTGATGTTCCTAAGAGACCGGACTGGGCATCTGGATTCCCAATAATTCAGCAGCCAGACTCTCTTACTGTGGCGGCGCTCTATGAGCGCCGGTTTTTCCCGGAATCAACGAAATGCCGGCGGTCATAGACCGCCGCTACAGTACACCTGCCGGTTGAAACCTTGAAACCCGACCGAGCGTACTAACGTTCGTGGAGTCATTCACGATGGATTGCCGGAAAATCGCAACCCGGTTAATCACCGTCGCGCTGCTGGCCGTCTTCGCCGTCATGCCTTCGAGAGGAGTGGACGACGTCTACAGCGAGTATCGCTCCCGCGAGCAGACGTGGGTTATCGGCAACCGCCTCCTTCAGGCAGCATTTCAACTGGCTCCTGACGGCCGATTCCGTTACCGCTGGCTATACGACGCCGCGCACCGCAAAGTGTGGCGCGTTTCCGACGCCGACCCAAGCTCACCGGTAAACCTTACCGCCGGCGACTTTGCATTCGATGAAAATACCGCATACAGGCTTTCTTCCTATTCATTCGAGGACATCAGTTCGCCGGCGCGCGGCGTGAGATTCTCCATTGGTCTGACGGCGGAAGGCGCAGCCGGCGAAATTCAGTTCGAAGCGGAGATCTATACGGCCCAGCCTTTTCTCAGGTATCGCACCACTTACACGAACACTGCTTCCGAACCCGGTTTCGTGACGCATGCGGACATGTTGCGGTGGAACTTTCAAGACGCGGGTCAGACATTCCGCGATTTCTTTGTCGGTCAATGGAAGTGGGCTGGAACAGCAAACTTCGAACCTCATGAAACCGATTTGTCCGAAGAGAACGGCCGTGCAGAAATGTTAACCGGAGCCTACGCGGATGACACCGCCTGGCGCGCCTTGCGCGACAACCGCGACAACGGATTGATTGCTGCGTGGGAATTCAACGGGCGGGCACTCGCAGATGCCGAGCACGTGCGCGATCGAGGCATCCTGAAATTGGATGCAGAGATTATGAATCTCAACCATCGCGTCGATCCCGGCGACGTATTCCGCGTGCCTGATGCTTTCATTGGTGTGTTTCAAGGTGATTGGGACGAGGCCGGCTACCGCACGCAGCGATTCGCCGATACGGTTCTTGCGTTTCCCATGCCCGATCCGGACAGGTTTCCTTACGTGATGTTCGATACGTGGGGATACGAGCAGCGCATCGACGAAAACGTAGCCATGACCGCAGCTGCGCGCGCCGCTGAAGCCGGCGCCGAAGTGTTCACGCTGGATCTCGGATGGGCCCGCAGTATCGGCGATTGGTATCCCGATCCTTACAAATTTCCGAACGGCATTAAACCGCTTTCGAACTATGTCCATTCGCTCGGGATGAAGTTCGGGTTGCACATCGCCTTCCTGGAAGCCGACCCCCATTCGCCCGTGATGACAGAGCATCCGGATTGGGAGGCAGCCGACCCCAAGCGGCTGAGGCCTTATTTCGGAGCGACCGCGCTTTGTCCCAGCCACAAGCCGGCGCGCGAATGGATCATCTCTGAATTGACCAGAATCATTCGTGACTATGGCGTTGACTGGGTCACTCAGGACGGCGAGAACATGGTGAAATTCTGTGAGTCCACCGCGCACACGCACGCCGCGGGAGACAGCAACTACTCCAACGCGGTCGACGGCCTCGATGAAATCTTGCGCGAAGTGCAGAAGGCGACGCCGGGTGTTCTATGGGAAAACTGTGAGGACGGAGGCAACATGCAAACGTTCCACATGATTCAGCAATACGCCACCTCTATCATCAATGATAGTGACAACGCCCTGACGACCCGCCAGGGCGTCTACGGGGCAACATATCCCTTCCCTCCCCGCTATACCGACCGCTACATGCTGGACGATCCGTCCGACACATATCACACCCGCAGCTACCTGTTCGGCGGCCCGTTCATTCTCATGAACCGGATCACCGGCTGGTCAGGAGCAACTACCGCGTTCGTCAAGCGAGAGGTGGAACTCTATAAATTCATTCGCGGCACCGTCCGGGATGCCAAGATCTACCAACGATGCCATCGAAGCGTATGATCCGGTCGAAGACCGGTCTTTCATTTTTGTCTATGGCGCCGAGGCGCGGGCGAGCATCGACTATGTGCGGCCGCGTGGATTGAATCCAAAAGCAGTCTATTCAGTGAATTTTCTCGAGGTGGAACACTCCTACATCACAACCGGCCAGGATTTGATGCAGAATGGCATTCCGGTGATCATCCATCCGGAAATGGCCGAGGTTGTCGCGATCACGCCAAGGTGAAGGGCTACCGGCCTCCCCAGGCAAATGTCAGACCGCCGGTCATCTCGACCCAGTTAAAAGCGAATCCGTTGTAGTTCGGCAACGTGCGGCCACGCACATCCGCGCGATAACCGACCGGACCCCACTTCCGAAAAGTCTTGAATCCGCCGCCGTAGCTCAGGGACAGATATGTGTCCCGGCTTGGAATCGCCGCTCCCCAGAAATCGATGCTGTCCTGGCTGACCGTTGCAGTCACGCCGCCGAGGCCAAAAGAAGCGTACCAGTGATGAAACCTCGGGAAGTTATACGTAGCCAAACCTTCCCAGATATAGAGTTTCTTCTTTGTGAGCGTTCCCCGAAGCTCCAGCTTGTTGATGTATCCAAAATTACCTTCGAACTCGAAGTAGTTATTGGTGAATACGCCGGCCCTTACTCCGTAGATGCCCGCCGGACTCACTTTAAACAAATGGGCAACTCTGCCTGACGCAAACGCGCCGGCATATGGATCGATCTCAAACTTCTGGGCGCGGGCCTCGAGCGCAAACAGACATGGAAGGATCAAGAAAAAAAGCGGTCTTTTGACGGTCCGCATAGATAATTCAATTTCCTGAATTTTTTCGTTGCAGGGCTGCAAGACTCTACTACAATGCCGGGCCAACGCGATATCTCTCAGAGCCATACGATGAACGCCATATGGTTGACACGGAAGTGGTTCGCATGTAGCATCGGATTACTTATCCGGACATGAATTTTAGAGATGCGCTGATCGCGAGGTGGCAATTTATGCGGAATGCATTAAGACGTGCCGTGATCGCGAGCATGGCAGGCGGCATCGTATTGTTAGCCGCAACGCTGGGCGTTGCTCAGGCCCCGGCTTACCGTGCGCCGCGGACCGCGGATGGAAAACCTAACTTGAATGGTATCTGGCAGGCTCTGAACTCGGCCAATTGGGATCTTCAGGGCCACGCCGCCGGCAAGGGGCCTGTGGCCTCGCTCGGAGCGGTCTTCTCCGTGCCGCCGGGCCTCGGCGTCGTGGATGGCGATGAGATCCCCTATCTGCCGGCCGCCGCCGCCAAAAAGAAGGACAATCAGGCCAATTGGGTGAAGCTGGACCCCGAGGTGAAGTGTTATCTGCCGGGCGTGCCACGCGCCACCTATCTCCCGTATCCATTTCAAATCGTTCAGGGTCCGCAGAACATTTTGATTTCCTACGAATTCGCCGGCGCGGTTCGCACGGTTAATATGGGGGCACCGACGAAAGCTCCTGGCGATAGCTGGATGGGTTGGTCCAACGGTCGCTGGGAGGGCGAAACGCTTGTGGTCGACGTGACCAGCCTCATGGAAGACACATGGTTCGACCGTGCCGGCAACTTCCACAGTGATGCTTTACACGTGGTCGAGCGATACACGCCCCGCAGCGCGGATACCCTCATGTACGAAGCCACGATTACGGATCCGAAGGTGTTCTCGCGCCCCTGGAAGATCAGCATGCCGCTGTATCGTCGCGTCGAGAAGAATGCAAGACTCCTGGAGTATAAGTGCGTCGAGTTTGCCGAAGAGTTGTTGTATGGTCCTCTTAGTAAAAAACCCAGCAACTAGATCTTATAGATCAAAGGAGGCTCCTATGAGCCATCGCTCGCTTGCTTTAACTGCTGCGCTCGTGGCCGTGGTTCTGGTCGCGCTGCTTGGGCAGGTCGCCACTGGACAGAACCAATCGCCCGCCCCGAAGGCAGCGGCCGCCGGAAAGACCTGGACACCGCCGCGCACACCCGACGGCAAGCCAGACCTGCAAGGAATATGGTCCGACAATACGTTGACGCCTTTCGAACGGCCGAAGACGCTCGGCGCCAAAGAGTTCTATACCGACCAGGAATTGGCCGAGCTGACCAGGCGTACTCGCCAGGGGGAGACGGTCGAGGGAGCCGAACTTGGAGCCGCCAATCAGCAGGCTGTGCGTTATGATCTCGAACTGTACGGTTTCGACCGGAACAAACTCAGGTACACCTCCAACCGCACCTCGCTCGTCGTGGGGCCGGAAGGCGTCGTGCCTCCCATGTTGCCGCAGGCCAGAGAAAGAAACGCCGAACGCGCAGCGCAAAACAAGGGACACGAATTCGACAGCTACGCGAACCGGCCGTTGAGTGAGCGTTGCATCCTGATGAACCAGGAAAGAATTCCAATGACGCCCGGTGCCAATGAAGGCAACCTCCTACAGATTGTGCAGGGGGCGGGATACGTGACCCTGGTTCACGAGATAGACCACTCCACGCGCGTCATCCCGACAGACGGCCGCCCGCATGTCCCGCAAAACATCCGCCTGTGGCAGGGAGACTCGGTGGGGCATTGGGAAGGTAATACGCTCGTAGTCGATACCACCAATTTCACGAACCTGACCAATTACCGGGGAACCGGCGAAAAGCTGCATCTGATCGAACGCTTCAGCCGCTCCGCGGATGACACGATGATTTACCAGTTTACGGTAGAAGATCCGACCACATGGGCCAAAGCCTGGACCGCGGAGGTTCCCTGGACGAAAACAAAAGGGCCGGTGTACGAGTGGGCCTGCCACGAAGGTAATACGATGATCTCTACCATTCTTCGCGGTGCCCGTGTTGCCGACGCGGAAGCGGCGAAGAAAGGAAAATGAACCTGCAAGGCGGCAGAGCCGAGCGATGAACTTAAGCGAAAGGGGTAACAAGATGAGGACAAGGTTATTGGTTGTAGTAACTGCTGTGATTCTGCTTCTGGCGGCAGTGCCGGCGTGGGCGCATCACGCGTTTGCGGCGGAATTCGACCAGAACAAACCGGTCAAGGTGCAGGGATCGGTCGTGAAGTGGGAACTGACCAATCCGCACTCCTGGATTCACATCGACGTAAAGGGCAACGATGGCAAGACGGTCACGTGGATGATCGAAGGTGCCAGCCCGAACAATCTGTACAGACTCGGCTTCACGAAAGAGTCCCTCCCGCCGGGATCCGTGATCCTGGTCGAGGGCTTCCAGGCGAAGGACGGGTCCACTCGTGCCGTCGGCAGAAACATCACTTTTAAGGACGGCAAGAAGCTCTTCCTCGGACTGTCGGAAGCGGAGAGCGGGCCAGCGAAGTAAGCCGCAATCAAATCCAAACGCGGGCTGAAGCCCGCGACTACATTGGGGAACCAACGTGGTTCCCAAAATGTAGTCGCGGGCTTTGGCCCGCGTTCCTTCAATTACCGCGGCTTGAGCGGAGCCGGTTTTGCGAACTTTGCCTCATCAATCGGGACGTTCGTCCTTATCTCGTTCAGAACAATTGAATCGCGTCCGTCCAGCCACGCGTAGGTGATGCGGAATGGCAACTTGATTCCATTGACGTCGCGATAATCGGCGTAATCAATTTGCGTGGGAACGCGGCCGATCGGCGATCCACCATAACGCAACTCCCGCAAAAGCAGGCCGCTCTGCCTGTCGAAGTATAACGTCACGAGAAGGCCCCTTGGCCCGGTTCCCTGGACGACCTCAACCACGTGAGTCTGCCCCAACGTCACGTCCTTCTGGACAGATGTCTGGCTGGATGGCCCCGGCAGGTCGGTAATGGACGTCGGCGGCCCACTCTTCAGATTCGTGAGAATCTGCTTGATCTGCCCGGGAAAAGACAACTGCGCGTCGAATCGGGCTCCGTCCAGATCGCCGCCCATTAGCTGAAACTCGCCTAGCACGTTGAGCGGTGTTCGCACCCAACCGGAACGGCCGTCGTAGGTTCGGATCTGGTCTCCCCGGCCAGTCTCCGCCTTGAATAAGATGATCGTGGCGCGCTTATCCGGAGCCTTCGCGACGATCTCGACGTCACCACCGCCCCCGAATCCTCCGAAGCCCACGCTGGTCCCCTTGCCGACAAAGCTGGTGAGGCCGGCCAGGCGTTGGGCACCACCGACCGCCTGGATGTATTTGTCCAGTATCGAGTCGGCGGACGGCGCTGCGGGAGACTGAGCAATGACATCGTCCGGCTCATAGGGTGGCATCCCGTAAATGGTGTCGAAGATCGGCGTGGTTAGCGGTTTGTCGCGGTTGCGATGGCAGGTCCAGCACGTCACCATCTGGCGTCCTCCGAAGTTGGTCCTGTTGATGTTGCCAACCATGGTCACCATGATGCGCGCCATCCGCTTTCTGGGAGTATCCGCGGGCCAATCCACCTTCTCTGTGCCGGCCCCGACGTGACAGTCCGAGCAGTCGAATTGAAGGGCGGCGGCCATGATCCCCATCGTCTGCAGGAAATCGTCCACAGGAATTCCCTTGAGTACCTGGATGTTTTTGAAGACCTGTTCGGACAGAAGGGGTGCTTGCTGTGCCGGAGCCTGCGCGCCCGCCAACGCAGCGCTAATCAGCCCGACAACCACGATTCCGCCGGCCGCCAGTATCCCTCGTCCAAACCAAAGCCGAACTCTTTGTCCGCTTAAAGTCATATATTGTGTTCCCTTCTGTTGGGCGTGGAAAATCAGTGCCCGCTATTATAATCGCCTTCTTCTCCGGCACAAGTTTCAAGCACAGAACCGCCATTCGACAACTAAAGCGGGCCGTTCATTGGCTTCCACGTTGCCGTACGGTGGCCCTGCGCATACAATGCGGCCTGGGCAAAACGCATGACTACAGGTACGGCCGCGTCACTTGTCAATCTGCTGGGTTTCATCACGGGAGTTGTCTTGTACGTGATGTTGCTCTGGATGGTCCTCAATGACAGACCTGCCTTGAACCGACTCGCCCTGTTGACGGGCCTGCTGGGTTTCGCCTGGAACGTCGGGGCGTTCGGCGGGTACGGCCTCTTCAATCTGGGATTCAACGAGCCTGCACCGCTGGTGCTGGCGGGAGCATTCAGCGCGCTCTGTTTCCTTCCCGCTGTCGTTGTCCACTCGGCGTGGCGAGCCGTCGAGAAAGTCAGGCGAGGCCATACCGTATTGATCATTGGCTCGGCCTACGGCTTGAGCGGCCTTGCGACAATCGTCCATTTCTACTCCGCAATCGCGATGAACACGGCACCCTCTCAGCTGGCGCTGAGGGGCGTAACCGTAGGTTTTGCGGCTCTCCTGGCGATATTGCTTGTTGCCACGCGCGGCCAGCAGGGTCGCGGCCGAGGGTTGTGGGTTGTGGCGATGTCCGTATTCGCCGTATCGGCGCTTCACCTCAGCAATCATCGCGGAGGCGAAGATCCCTGGTGGCTTCAACTCGCAGGACATCACGCTTCCCTGCCCCTGGCTTTGCTCATTTTGTACCAGAATTTCCGGTTTGCTCTTGCCGATATCTTTCTCAAACGTGCGCTGGCCCTCCTTCTACTGGCGGGACTCACGTTCGGAATGTTTGTCTTCGGCGTGACCCCTCTCCTGGCCAGCGGCCCGATGAGCGCGAGCTCGAATGCTCTGCTGCTGGCAATGTGGGTTGCGACTGCGTTGATTTATCCGTTTCTCCGGCGAAGCGCCGAATGGTTTGTGGACAAGATCATTCTGAAACGCACCAATTACACCGATCTTGCCGCGAGACTCTCTCAGGCACTCGACCGGTGCGAAACTCCTGCGGCGATCCTCGGCGAAGCGTCACGGATCCTCGCGCCGGCAATGAGCGCGGAATCGATTGAATGGTCTGAGTCCGATGAAGCGGGACCCGACATTCGGGTTCAGCAGGACAGACGCAGCGCAGTTGCGGCCGTGCCGACGACAGAAAGCCCGCACTACCTCCTGTCGATACGCGATCTGTCCGGTGGCCGGCGATTGCTTTCCGACGACATCGCCATGCTGGAGCGCGGAGCCTTGCTTGTCGCGCGGCGCATCGATGCAGTTCGCTCGATGCAGGAGAGGTACCGGCACGACGTTCAGGAACAGGAGATGCGCAAACTGGCGGCCGAAGCCGAGCTTCGCGCGTTGCGCGCGCAGGTCAATCCCCATTTCCTGTTCAATGCCCTCACCACAATCGGTTATCTGATCCAGACGGCGCCCGATCGGGCCGTTGGAACGCTTCTGCGCCTGTCCGGCTTGCTGCGCGGCGTGCTCAAGGCAGGAGAGGAATTCGTCACGATTGGTGAAGAACTCGATTTAATCGAAGCGTACCTCGATATCGAACGAGCCCGTTTCGAAGACCGGCTGCGCGTGCACATCGACGTCCCATGGGAGCTGCGCGGCCTTCGCATTCCCGCGCTTGTGATTCAGCCGCTCGTGGAGAATGCGATTAAACATGGCATCAGCGCGTGCCTTGCCGGCGGGGAGGTGCGTATCTCGGCCCGGCCTCACGAGACGGCTGCGGTCCTGGTCTCGGTGACCGACACCGGCGTGGGCACAACGGTTTCCGTGCTCGAACGGCGAAAAGCCCGTGGTCTTGGTTTAACGAACATCGAGCGCCGGCTCGAACGTTACGGAAGCGGACCAGGCGCCATCACCATCAGAAGCACACCCGGTATTGGAACGACCGTCGAGATTCGAGTCGCGCTGCAACCCGGCGAAAGAGCAGGCGGCCCGCCGCCTGCAGTCGCCTCCGCGAAGTCGTCATGACGGGAACCACCGAGAAACTCCGGGTCGTTATTGCCGATGACGAGCGGCCGGCCCGTTCTTTTTTGGCGTCCATACTGCGCACTTTCAAGGACGTTGAAATTGTCGGAGAAGCCGCAAACGGTATGGAGGCGGTTCATCTGATCGAATCCAGCCATCCCGACCTGGCGCTTCTCGATCTGCAAATGCCCGAAGTCGATGGCCTCGGTGTGGTGCGGCTTCTCAAGAAAAACCGGACGCCATTGGTGGCTTTCGTCACTGCTTATGACCAATATGCGGTCCGCGCTTTCGACGTGAATGCCGTCGACTACATTCTGAAACCAGTCGAGGCCGGCCGATTGCGTCAGACCATCGACCGGGCCAGGGAACGGCTCGAGCGCGAGGACTTCCAGGTCGAGGAAGCCGAGCGCGTCCGTGCCGCGATCTCAGACTACGAAGCCGCCGGCGGCAGCCCTCAGTTCGAACGCATTCCGGTTCGCCAGCGGGATGCGATCATCCTCGTACCCGTCCGCCAGATTGTTTCAGTCGTGGCCGACGGCGAGCTGCTGCATCTGCATACGTCGGAAAACGAGACCCATACGATTTCATATCGCCTCCGGGATCTCGCTGCGCGTCTGGATCCTTCGTTGTTTGTACGGCTCGGCCGAGGCACGCTCGTGAACGTGGAAATGATCCGCCGGATTGTTCCGATGCCGGGTGGAACCTTCACGGTCGTCCTCAACGACAACCAGGAATTCCGCGTCAGTCGTCTCCAGTCACGCGTTCTTCGCGAACAGCTCCTGAAACTGTGACAGCCGCTGTAGCAGCGGTCATAGAGGGTGTGAAGGAATTGGCGGGGCGCGTTTTGAAATTCCCCTCCTGAGTTAGGAGGGGTGCCTGCGAGGCCATCAAATTCCAGAAAGGCCGAGCAGGCGGGGTGGTTCCGAAGCTGCTGGTTGCAGGATTCTGCTCGGGAACCACCCCGTCTGCGCCCGCTTCGGTGGCTTCGCGACATTTTTTTAATGGCGCAGCCACCCCTCCTAACTTAGGAGTAGAATTTTAAAAACGCGCAACTGGCAATTCGTTCACACTTTCATAGAGCGCCGCTACAGAGCATCAAAAGCTGAAGCGCAGGCCTCCGTTTATAACGCGTCCGTCGAGCGGAGCCCATTCGTCCACAGTCCACTGCCCGTCGAAGCTTCGCTGCGGCCGCAGGAGGCGATCGTATTTGGTTTGCCGCACGTTCGCCAGGTTTTCTGCATTCACAAAAAGGCGAAGCGGGCCAAAGCGTCGTTCAACAAGCATGCCAAATAGCCGATACGGGACGCTATCCTGACGATACGGATTCTCATCGAGCCGCTGCCGACCCGTATAAAACATTTCGATTCCGACACGGCCCACGCCTTCCTTCTCCCAGGTACCAACGATTCCAGCCGTGTGTTTTGGCGTCAGCGGCACAAGCTGCCGGTCGAGCCCTTGCCGATCGATTTCAGTGGAGTGAACGAAGGTATGCGTCAACACCAGACCGAAGTCACCGCCGTGAAGCCGGGCCAGGAACTCAGATCCCATCGTTCGCGTTCGCCCATGCACATTCACAATCTCGAGCGTCCCCGGAGTTGCAGAAGCCGCAGGCCGCAACATGACCGGATCACGAATAATGGAGCCGAACATTGTTCCATTCAATTCGACATGAGGGCCGCTCCACCCGAGATCACCGGAGGCGCTCCAGGCGCGTTCGGCTTTGATGTTTCTCAATGGCAGCAGTTTCGAGAGGCCCACGGCCTCGGTTTCTTCTGTAAACGGAGTCGGGGTGAAGACGCCCGTTCCGCTCGAAAGACGAGCGGTGAGCTTGCGAGGAAGGCGAATAAGCGCCGAGAGCCTCGGATTGAAGAATGTGCCGTACTTGCTGTGGACATCGAGCCTGCCACTTCCGGACAAAGTCAGCCGTGAACCCAAAGCGTATTCGTCTTGCGCGAAGACCGCAGGCACGACATAGGTGTAGTTCTGCGCCGCCACATCATGCGCTCGGTAAATGTCGGCCTGCAGCGCGGATCCAACGAGCCAGGTATGTCCCTTCCGGGTGCCGTTGATTGCCGTCTCGCCAAACAATGTCTCGCGCCGGTCCCGCTCGAGGACCTCGCCGAACTGATGCCGATGCCCCTGGGTCATGACCGATCCGCGAACCGACAGAGGATGATTTCCCACAAGAAACCGGCTGACCAGGCCGGCATCGAATCGCTGCGTTCCAAGTTTCTCCGGAAACCGCTGCCCGTCGGGAACTCTCGAGTCGCCGATCGTTCCACCGTTCCGTTCCTCGGCCATGGCGCCGGCCGTTGCAAATACCGATCGCCCGGCGCCGTTGTCCCAGAAGAGCCGTGGCCGCAGATCAACGCGGCGATAACCGGGCACATCCGCCCAGCCGTCGTGATCAATGTCTTTGTGATGTTGAAAGTGCGTTCCACCAAGCAGTGTGTAGCCGAAGCCCTTTTTCGCCGGTTCTGCAAGCCAGAAGACTGTGTCCTGGCCACCGCGCGTCGTGCCGTTGAGCAGGATTTCGCGCTCCCTTTTCGCCGGCCGGCGAGAAACGAGATTAATGACCCCGCCAAGAGCCGATGAGCCGTAAAGCGCCGATGCGACGCCCTTGATCACTGCGACTTGTCCGAGATCGAGCGGCGGTATCTGAAGAAGACCGATCGAGCCCGTCTGGCCGCCGTACAACGGAAGACCATCCGACAAAAGCTGGGTATAACGCCCTCTCAATCCCTGAACCCGCACATTGGCCGCACCCAGAGAAGGCGAAGTGACTTGAACGCGCAGGCCGCTGGTTTCATTGAGCAGCATGGCGATATCTCCGGGCGTCATCAGCGCCTTTTCTTCAACTTCTTCCTGATTGAGGATTTCAACGCGCAACGGTTCATCTTCGATGCGTGTGTCGCTTCGCGTGGCGGTGACTGTGATTTCTTCCTTTAACACCGCTTCGGGCTGAAGCTCGATGCCGAGACGAGTCGTTGTGCCCTCCGGAATAAAAACCCGCTCGCTCTGCCGCTTGAACCCATATCTCTCGACCATCACTTCAATGGTTCCGGCCGGGGTCTCCAGTGTCGCCTCGCCCGCCGCGTTGGTAATCGCAAACCGTTCGCCGGCGGTGACCTCAGCTTGTTCCACAGGCTGGGAATTGCTGCGGACTTGTACGACGAGTGTGCCGCTCGCCTGCTGCGCGGAACTGGTGGCTTCAAGAGAAAGAAGAAAAACGGCGAGAACGCACGAGCGTAGTTTCATCGATTCGAAAGGAATAATACTGCATTTCGGAATTACTGTGACGTCGCATGAAAACACAAAGACACAAAGTGTAAGACTCTGTCTTTTGGGGAGCGTTTTTCTTGAGTGAGCGAAGATCGTGATGCAGGGTGTTCCCCTCCTGGAACAGGAGGGGTGGCTGCGCCATTAAGAAAAAGAGCCCGTTCCGAAGCGGCGCAGACGGGGTGGTCGCTCACACAAAATGTTTCGCCGGACTGACCACCCCGGCCGCGCCTTCAACGGAGGCTTCGCTGCATTTTCTTGATGGCGCGTCCACCCCTCCTGTCCCAGGAGGGGAACACCTTCGCCTGGACTCATTTCCATAATTTTGGTTGCCGCGTTATGTCTTTGTGTTTCCGCGACGCGCCCCTAGAACACGAAACCGATGGAACCCTGATACGTACGCGGTGCCACGAAGTGGGTACCGCTGAAAGTGGACAGGAAGTTGTACAGCGCGATCTTGTTCCCGACGTTGGAAACGGTAAACCGAAGAGTAACGCGCCTGCTGTCGCCGCTCCTAAGGAGGTTGTCCGTGCCGGCCCCAATATCGAACAGGTGACGTGGCGCGATGCGCGGCGGATTGTGATCGTCATCGGCGGTGCCCGGAGCCGGTATCTTCAAACGGGTCGCTCCAAAGTTGGATCCACCGCACGCGGTGATCGGACTGTCTGGTGTTGCCACCGTGCTGCCGCAGAAGAAGCCAACCGCGGCCTGCTGCGCGGCCGTCAGTGCGAGAAGGTCATCAAGTCCCGCCACGGCGCCCGCCACCAGGCCGCTATCGTACCTCCACGTAAAGCCGGCCCAGGGACCATCCTTCTTCCATTGATACCGAATGTTCGACGTTTGCTGGAAGGCCTGATCGTGATCGATACGGAAAACCGGCGCATCTACCGGCGAATTGAACAACAGGCCTCCCACCTCGGGACCAAAGAAACGAGATCGGTTGTGTCCCATGGTGGTGTACCACTGGAAGCCTTTGATGTTGGTGGTACTCACACGAAACGACACTCCATCGATTTTGGATTTCCGCCAACTGATCGGAAATTGGACAGGAGTGTTGAAGAGCACATCGAAATCGTACGCGTTCGTCGTAAATTTCCAAAAGTAGTCGCCATCTACCTGGATGTACCTGCCGAGTGCCTGCTGCAGTCCCACGTTGTATTGATTCCGGCGTCCCGGGTGAAGCGGCGCCTGGCCTTGCGCGCCAAATACGTCGGTCAAGCCGCCGACGCCCGTGGTGCTCGACAGAAGAAGGTTCTCGTTGTACGGCGTTTCAAACGTTCGCGCATATCCGGCGCGCAGTACCGTGCCGGTGGCGCTGATCAGGTACGAAATTCCAACGCGGGGCTGCACTCCCGTGTCCGTTGCTGAAGGGCTGACGTAGTGATCGACGCGAAGACCCGGGCTCAATGTCAGCTTTCCGACCGTGACGGAGTCTTGAATGTACGCAGCGTACTCGTTGACGTTGCCATTTGCCGCAAACTGGAAGAGGCTGCCGCCGCGCGTGAGATCCAGGGGAAGAAGGCCGGGCAGGAAACCCGGATTCGCCCGGAAGCCTGCACCAGAACGGGCGCAGTTCGCCGGGTTCGTCACAGTGGGCAATTCCTGTCCTTCGCCGGCCGCGTTCACGCAAACGGGATTCAGCAGCGGGTCGGTAATGCCCAGACCAAAAGCCTCGGTCAGCCGCGTCTGCATCACCTGGCCGCCGATTTTCAGATTGTGCTGGCTCTTCACGTACGAAACGTCGCCCCGAAGACCCCAGTTGGTGAGCCGGCGGCTTTGGGCGAGCGTGGCCGGAGAATCATCGAACGGGTCCGCGCTCGGATAAAAGTGTACGCGATCCTGGCGCACGAAGGGATTGAGCGTCAACAGCGCGCTTGTACTGAACGTATGTTGATACCCGGGAGCAAGATTGAAAGTGACCACCTTCTGACGCTGGTCCTGGTTGGGCTGGTCGAGGGTATTCGGAACCTGGAACCAGTTGCGCGCCAGCAGGAAATTGGTGTGGAACGAGTCCTTCGGGCCTAGGTTGAAATCGAAACGATTGAAGATGTCCCCACTGTTGCCGATCGCATGGATTGGCCTGAATTCCGGTGTGTCCAGGAAGCGTCCCGATCGCACCCCATTTGCCGCCAGGAAATAGCCGGCTTTTTGGCCACCCGCACCAAAGTTGACGGCCTCGGAGATCGTTCCGAAGGAACTGTATTCCGTTTGGAAGCTTCCCGTGGGCTTTGCCAGGCCCAGACCCGAACGTGTGGTCGCGTTCACCACAAGACTGGTCTTGTCGCCGTACTCCGCAGTGGGCGTGCCGGTGATCAACTCCATCGACTGGATCGCATTCACCGGTATCTGCGTCGAGAATGCTTTGCTCTGCTGGTCGCTGATCGGCTGTCCGTCGATCGCGAAGGACGTCTGCGCGTGGTCACCCAACGGATGAAAGAACCCATTGGAATCGGCGACAACCCCGGGCGAAGAAAGAATGATGGCGTCGCTCAGGCCCGAGGCCGGTGACAGCGTTGGCAATTTGTCCAGCGTCGAGACGTCGACGTCGCTGTGCGCGTAAGGAACGTTCTCGAGAATATCGGCCCCGGTCGCTTCGACCGTGACGCTTTCCGTAACGCCGGCGACGGTAAGGGTCACTTTCACGCTGGCAGGAACGGTCGAGCGGACGTTGACATCCTGGCCCGTGGCGGCAAATCCCTGCTCAGTGATCTCAATGTGATAGTTGTTGAACGGAAGATTGCTGAATCGAAAGACGCCGGAGGTGTCTGTAGTCGTCGCTTGCTGATATCCGGTGAGAGGGTTCCGGATTTCAACCTTTGCGCCGCTCACCACGGCGCCGGTTGGATCGGCAACGGTTCCCTCAACCGTGCCGCTGGCGACCGATTGAGCCTGAACCGGTTGCGCCAGGAAAATAGAGAGAATGAAAAGAGCGGTTGCAAGTATTGAAGACTGTATGCGGAAGCGCATTTTAGACTCTCCTGTTCCGAATCAGAAATTGTATGTGGCGCTTTCGGGCACGCCGAACGCTTCCCAATGAATGGCAGGATTCGGAGGGTCAATGGCGGTTGATTGACTATAAATGGTGGGAAGGGTATTCCCCTCCTGGGACAGGAGGGGTGGACGTGCCATCAAGAAAATGCCGCGAAGCCTCCTTTGAAGGCGCGGCCGGGGTGGTCAGTTCGGCGAAACATTTCGTGTGAGCGACCACCCCGTCTGCGCCGCTTCGGAATGGGGGCTTTTTCTTAACGGCGCAGCCACCCCTCCTGTTCCAGGAGGGGAATACCCTCGCCCCACGATCTTCGCTCACCCGAGAAAAAGTTAATTCGTATTATATCGTATATACGACTCCCCAGTCTTGCGCCAATATCGTCTAAAAGTGTATAAGATCGTCTCCATGACGATCTTGCTTCTCTTGCTGGTCACCGGCGCCCTGCAATCCACGAAAGCGGAGTTGGCAGGGATCGTCCGGGATCCCTCCGGGCTGCCCGTGCCTGAAGCCGAGGTCCGAATCGCCAACGCCGGCACCGATGCGGAATTGAAGATCGGCACCGGCGCCGACGGCTCTTATCGTTTTTTCGCGCTTCCTCCCGGCGACTACGAGATCAGGGTCACTAAACAGGGTTTTTCCGCGTTGAAAAGGACCGGCATCAGTCTGCGGGTGGGCGATCATCTGGATCTGGATTTGACGCTGGCCGTAGGAAACATCGATGAGTTCGTGGAAGTCACGGCCGCGGCTCCGCTGCT